>NZ_JAVAXX010000089.1:0-21749 GCF_042709275.1 Bacillus sp. LR_5
TTCGTAATAGCATATTATCTTTATTAACCATGCCTAAGTTATAAGCTTTTTTGATAACATCTAATACCTGCGAATCCATTGTAGAAAGGTTTCCGCCTGCAGTAAATCTCAATTTCCAGTCTTCTAAAGACTTATTCAAATCAAGCGTACTTTTTTTATTCTCGGGTTTAACAATCTCATTTTTCTCAAGTTTTTCGCAAAACTCGTTAAAACCTATGGAAGATTGCTGAGTATTATTCTGACCATATCCTTCTGTTGCCAAGCTACAAAAAGCTAAGAATTTTGGATCTTTAGTTACATCATAATTAGAAGTGCTAATCACCTGGGTCACTCTCTTTCAAAATCAATTTTTTGACTGTAAACAAAAGTGGTGCCTGAGCTCAATGCTTTAATCTGTATAGAGTTATCTTGAAGTGCGTCCATGGGAATCTCAAAATATTTATCCCAGCCTATTACCACCTTATTTTGACCAAGGATAGCATCAGATTTAAACATTTTAGCTGTGCCGTTATACAACAGATTCTTACCGTCTTTGCCTGTGATAACTGTTAACTTGGTATAACCCCTAAAACGAGCTTTCACATATAGTTTATTCCCCTTCAAAACGTTTGGCGCTTTGGTTTGACTAGAAGTGATGTTATCCCAAGCAAAATCGTTTCCGTCTGATGTAATCCCTGTAATTTGTAGATAGTAGAGTGGTAATGCTTCTGCCGCTTTTGCTTTTGATGAATCAGTGAAAGCGAAAGCAACAACTGCTAGAAGAGCAAGGAGTGAATATGTAATTCTCTTCTTCATTTCCTAAATCCTCCTTGGTACAAGTTTACATGTTAAATATCGTCATTTGAAGGGAATTGTTTAATATTTGAAATAAAAAAAGAACCTGCATTAAGCAAGTTCTTTTCATATTGTCAATATAATGATGATTGTAACGTCAAGCCAAAAGAAAAAATAGACCTTCCCTTGAGTTTGGACACCTGAAGGGTTAGGCCTACGCAGATTTGACAACGAGCAAGCCCTTTGATGGGCAGCTTTTTGTACAAACAATGACCAGTGGGTGTTAACGCACCCCAGGTCTTTTTTATTTTATGCATTTCCACAAATCAAAATGCAATAAATAATTATTTGTATCATTACCCTAATTATAACCATATAAAAATGGTATTTGCAATACTATTGCTTTGTGGTTAAAACCATTATTTTATTTAGCTTGAGGATGTGCAAATCAAGTGCATCTATTGCGCTATTGCAATACTTTTACTTAATCGTCCCAATCTTCATCCTCATCCCAATCATCTTTTGCTTCCTGAATCTTATTATAAAAAAATTCAATAAAGCTTTCTGCAACAGTATCTTGATAACCAATTACCCTATCCCATTCAACTACAGGGCATTCTCCGTTTTTCATTTTATTCGTATCTAGACAATAAGCAAAGTAATCAACATCTTCAATAACCACAAGTCCTTCAGCAAGGCCATAGTGTTCTTTATATTCATTAGTTCTATTTACAACTGATGCATGATCAAAGTTGTAGCCTAAAACTAAAACACCGAATAAACCACCGGCACCGTATTTTTCTAAAAACCATTTATAACTGTTGGGAAGATCGCATTGGAGGCTCTCTTCAATACGCCCAATGTTTTCATGACTTGCGCCTTCGGTAAATATAGCATTTTGTTTATTTTCATTAATAAAGTTCTCAACCCTCGAATAAATCATTTAAACACCTCAATTCTCATTCTCAAATTGTTTCGCTCTCCACTTCCAATATCTCTTTCTAAAGCTTTCGTATTGTGCTTTTAAAACCTTATCATTTCTAAAACTTTCACCATTAGACTTAAGCTGATGAATGACATCACTATATTTTGTATGTAAACTGTTAGGGATTTCAAGCATTGGGCCAGGTTCTTCTTGTATCAAGTGATGTAAATTAATCTGTGTACCATCTTTTGCATAAGGAGCATTCCCGTTTTTCATCAGCTGAAGATTTGTAACACCGAATTCTGTTTTTTGATTAATATCAATATCTTTCATAGTATACACTCTTCGGCTTACATCTTTAACTTTCCCCTTCGCCTTTACCTTCCCCTTTATTTCATACGCTTCATACTTTTCTTTATTTAACCATGGTGGATTAATCTTTTGTCCAGTAAACGGCTTTCTTGTTCCATCTGGTAGTTTCTTCGCATTAGTCAAAAGTTCATTCTTAAGGTTTTGGCTATCAACCACATTGTATGGTACGTTATCAGCTAGAGCAAGCTTATACTTAGGATTGTAAGGTAGTAAATCTGGAATCTTAACGTCCTTCATTTTCTTTCCTGCTTGCCCTGCCTTGTTTATGACCTTACCCGCTGCATCTGCTTTGTTAATGGCTCCTGCACCTTTGGTTCCAAAAACAGCTACAGCCACTGAACCAACAGCATAGGTAACCCATCTTGACCTAGAGTAAGCATCTCCATTCACCATATCCTTTTGATATGACTCTTCTATTGCTGCTGAAATAGCATCATATGTTTTCACTGGATGAATAACTGCATTGCCCAGTGCTGACAATGTTTCTCCTGGATCGGTGATGAAATCCCATATGCCGGTTATGGTGTCTTTGCCGACATCATATAAGCCTACTCCTACACCTTTTACGATATCCCAAGTGATTTCTCCTGCTCCCTCTAGCTGCTTCGCTTGTTCAATTTGCACTGCAAGCTGAACTTGAGCCGGCTCCAGATTCTCGTAGCCTACTTTCTTAGCAATCTCTAAATACTCATCAGGGTCAGAAACACCGTCATTAAGTTTTTTCTTTAATTCCTTGATTTCACGTTCCTTTGCTTCTTCTTTCTTCAAGCTTAAGTAAGATTCAGAATGCTTTTCAATATCGCCTTTTTTCTTATGTATGTCACTTTCTCTATACGCTTTGGCGTTATAGTGAATCGGAGTGGCGTTTTTCCCTTTCCCTGTTGATTCCTGCAGTTTTTTAAAGTCTTGCTGAATAAATTGTTCGTTTGGCTCTGTTTCAGCGTACTCTGTTTTTAAATCCTCATCAAGCTTGTTTAGCTTATCAATAGTTTTTTCACGTTTGTCATCTGCAGAAGAAAGTTTGTCTTTGAAGTCTTCTGTTGAGAATATTTCAAGAGGAAGAATGTCATTGATGTCGTTTAATATGTCTTTCATTGCTTTCTTTTGTTCAGACATAATGGATTTTGATTTTGTGTATGCATTGACAAGTTCATGTTCTAAAAAAGATTCTTCTATGTAAGCATCAGACATCTTGGCATCTTCAAGTTTTGCAGAAATGCTACTTAAAAAAGCAATCTTCATGTCAATTAAATCAATCCATTGATCGGTAACACCGACATGATCATGATAAAATGCTTTAATGTTATCTGCACCCTTACCTGAAAACTCGCTGTCATCTAGTCCAGCTACGTCTTTAAACGCTTTTCTTAGCTTGACCATTTGCGACCTTAGTTCTTTATACTCTTTGGTTCTTTTATCTGCTTCAGAGAGTAATGAATTAGCCTCAAATACCTTCATATCATTCTCCTTTCAAACTTACTCTATGTAAATTTTACCACAATCAGCTATTTCAATAACAGAAAAAGACAGCCGAAAATGACCGCCTTAAACATCGTGCTACCTTGTTCTATAATAATTTTCTGCGGTATAGTAGCGCCATTCCCAAAAAGTTGCCCCATTGGATTGTATATACCGGTCTAGAAATATCTCAAAGTTTACATTTAATGGTGTATACTCACCCATTTGAAATATAAAAAGATAGTTGGGATCACCTTTGTCCAATTTATCTTTGTCGATCATCAAATGGCAACCTTCTAATAAGTGACCAATTGGGATGCCATTGATGCCTTCAAACAAATCCTCATATTTTAATTCTTCTTCAATCTCTTCAAGACTAAATAAATAAATAAATAAAGTCCTCCACCTATATTCTCCCCATCAGCAAGAACCTCAAAAATTTTCGCACCATTATGTTGTGTAATAAACTTCTGATAATCATCTGGAAGTTTAAGTTGATACTTCGCTTCAAAGTTGAGAATTTCATTAAGTGCTGCTTGGTTCGGAGAAAAAGTAACAAGACATTCCATGATATACCCTTCCGAACAAAACAATTTAATAGCCCCTTTTTCATCTAAGAGACTTTTCAAACCATTTACAGTCTTATGAACAAAGTTAGTCAAATACCTCACCCCAATATTGTTCTTTTAACGAGAATCAACAAATTCCAAAAGATGTGAATAGATCGTGATAGCTGCCCTTTTCACTGAATATAATGCAATAAATTCAAAAAAGAGGTGCCCCCCAAAAGTGAATTCTCTAATGAATGAAGATATGATAAAGATCATTAGAAATGGCCTTAGCGCATCACATCATCCAAAGCATATTATTGTTGTGGGAGCTGGATTGGCCGGGCTTGTATCAGCATCTTTGCTAAGAAATGCCGGTCACAGAGTAACGATTCTTGAAGCGAGCGGTAGAGCAGGCGGCCGTGTCTGCACGTTGAGATCTCCCTTTAGTGATGGGTTGTATTTCAACGTTGGTCCGATGCGCATACCGAATATCCATATGTTAACCTTAGAATATATAAAAAAATTCAGGCTGCCAACAAATGTATTTATCAACAGAACCCCAATGGACATCATTTACACGAATGGAGTCAAAACACGTCTCCATCTTTTTGAACAAAATCCTGGAATATTAAGATACCCCGTTGCACCAAACGAACAAGGGAAAACCGCTGAAGAGCTGATGCTTTCTGTATTGCAGCCTATATTAAATTTTATTAATCAAGATCCTGCAAGAAATTGGCGGATTGTTGAAAAACAATACAAGAATTATTCGTTAAGCTCTTACTTAAACACTTTCTTTTCATATGGCGCGATCGATATGATAGGTATACTTCTCGATATGGAAGCGTATATGGGTATGTCCCTTGTTGAAGCGTTACGGGAATCCGTCTTTTTTACATCACCAACTCACTTCTATGAGATAACAGGCGGCATGGATCGGCTTCCTCATGCGTTTCTTCCTCAATTAAAAACAAATATTCTATACCATCAAAAAATGATGAAAATTTCTCAAAATGAGAACAGTGTTACGATCCATTGTCAGCATCAACAAACAGCAGAACATGTAACGTTCACAGCTGATCTCGCTATTGTAACCATTCCTTTTTCAACATTGCGATTTGTGACAGTCGAACCATACCATTCTTTTTCCTACTATAAACGGAGGGCAATTCGCGAACTGAACTATATGAGCGCAACAAAAATCGGCATAGAGTTTAAAAGTCGATTTTGGGAAAAAGCCGGGCAGCGCGGCGGCAAATCTATTACCGATCTTCCGATTCGATTTTCGTATTATCCAAGCACTGGTATTGGAGCAAATGGACATGCTGTTGTTCTGGCGAGTTATACTTGGGCAGATGAGGCACTGATGTGGGACAGTCTTTCAGAAGGAGAGCGTATTCAGTATACTTTACTGAATTTATCTGAAATATATGGCGATATTGTATGGTCAGAATTTGTGTCCGGCGCCTCTTTTAGCTGGAGTCAGAACCCTTATTCTGCGGGAGCCTTTACAGCTTTCGAACCAGGACAAGAATTAGAGCTGTATCCTTATATCCCTGTCCCTGAGGGAAGAGTTCATTTCGCTGGAGAACATGTCTCACTTACCCATGCGTGGATGCAAGGTGCGATTGAATCTGGAATACGTACCGCTTATGAAATTAATCGTTTATCTTAGATCCTGCTCTCATCTTGTACTAAAGCTCGTTGAATAGCAGAATTTCATATAATCAAGATCATAATCAGATGTACAAATTCAATCACAATAACAAAGTAATCCTTGCATTCCTTCACCCGCCATGCTATATTCATATAGCGATGAGCTGAATTGTGTAAGCCGATGTACATGCCCTTTGCGGCGCACACGAATGTGGCGTGTGGTGCATCGCCTCAATACGCAAAGACGTTTGCCTTAGGCAAACGTCTTTTTTTGTGTGTTATCCGATTATTGTGCCGTTTGGGACGGGCTGATCTGGCTGCAATAGGACGACATCCCCCTGGCCGGGAATGCCCCCAAGAACCAGCACTTCCGATTTAAATCCGGCGATCCGGCGCGGCGGAAAGTTGACGACTGCTATGATTTGCTTGTTGATAAGATCTTCGGGCTGGTAACGCTTCGTGATTTGCGCGCTCGATTGCTTCATGCCGATTTCTGCTCCAAAATCAATCACAAGCTTAATCGCCGGGACTCTTGCTTCACGAAATTCCTCCGCTTTTACAATAGTGCCTGTTCTAATATCCAATTTCTCAAAGTCCTCAATGACTGCCATATCAATAACTCCTTTTTCTCCTATTATAAAAGAGTTATCCAAGGTTCGTTTAACCAAAGAACCATCATTTTTTATCCGAATATAAGGTGTTTCGATATAGCCGGGGCGGCATGCCTGTACTTTTCGTGAACCATCTTGTAAATGAAGAAAGATTTTGAAAGCCCAGCGCCTCGCTCACGACGGTAAGGGTTTCATTTTTCTCTATCAGCATTCGTTTCGCTTCCTCAAGCCGAAGATTGGCAATATAGTGCTGCGGAGACTTCCCCGTCTGCTTTTTGAACCAGTTTGAATAGTAAGCTGGGTGGTAATGCTCGATTTCTGCCAGCTTCTTAATTGTCAGCCGCTCAGATAAATGGCTGTGGATATAAGCAATTGAGGCGTAGGTATGGGATTGCAGCTTTTCTTTTATGTATTGAACAAGCATATGCAGCGAGTTCGCTGTTCCGGCCTTTGCTTCCTCTGTCAGCAAGTACCTGATCGAAGACCAGAAAGGATCAATCGCAGCTTCAATGCCCGATCCTGCATGATACTCATCAATTTTCATTGCATGAAGCGGAACATCCAGTACAAGACATTCATTTCTGCCGATTGAACGGAAACGATGCTCGCACTCCGGCGGAATATATAAAAAATGATCCGGCTTTAATTTCACCTCGCGTCCCTCTGTCTCAAGATCAATACTCCCTTCAAGCGGAAAAAGAAATTGGCTGTACCCGTGCTTATGTGAATGATATAGGCGTGTGTATGTCCGTTTTTCGCAAATAATCTCTTGAAGCGAGTCCATCAGCAAGCTCCTTTCTTTGATCATCTTTTAATCCGATAATGGTGTTCAGATATAGGCGAAAATCCGATTTTTTCATATAAAGAAACTGCCGCCAGGTTTTCCTTCAGCACTTGTAAAAACATGTGCTTTGCCCCGTTGCTGATTGCCCATTCAGTCAACGCCCTGATCACTTGGGTCCCTGCCCCTTTTCCTCTATGCTCCTTGGCTACAACGATGTTACTGAGTCCGCCATAGCCATCAATGACAGAAGCCGTTCCAACTGCTGCCAGGCTCTCTTGGTCATACATCGTGAAAAAGGTTTTACACGACGGCATACGTTCGAAAATGTTTGTGTAGCCTTGATGCCGCTCCGGTGAAAATTCTTCCAATTGAATAAAATGATCAATCCAAACAGAAGACGGCTCCTCCTCCCACTTGTATGTAAATCGACTGTTGTCATCAGTATGGCTCATAATGTCCCAGCCCAATGCTGTCATCTGAAAGCACTCGTCTGCCTTTTCATATCCGCTGTCTGCCAATACGGCATCAAGCCCTTTCGGAGATGCATTGCTGATATGAAAACAAACAGGCAAGCCTAAGCTTTTGTAAAAATGCTCGGCCTCTTGCTGGAAATCTCCTTCAGGCGTATCCGCAGAGGTCCACACGCTGTTCGCCCTTTTGGTTACGCCAAAGTTCGCTCGAAGAAGCCATTGTCCCATGTTTTTCTGAATATAAGACGGCCATGAAGCTGCCGCTAACTGCTCAATTTTATGAATGTCATCCATAGCCTGATGTCTCTCCTCTGTGTATACTACCATGACATTATACAATATTCAGAAATATAAGACATCTATCCCTTAGTTTACATAACATTTTTATTGTTTATTGATAGGCCAGACAAAAACGTCCGAATTGAAAATGACAGACTTTCTGAAATATCCTCTTCACGTTCAAATGCTTCTTTTGCAATTAAAGTCGTAAAGCCATGCAGCAGGCTTCTAAGCCCCCTTGTCGCATGAATGGCAGTCTTTTCGCTTGCATAGCCGTTTTCAATGAGCAGGTTCGTAACAAGCCGGACAATTTGGTCTGACACGATTTCCGCCCTCTTATCCTGAACCTTAAGCAAAGCCGCTTCATAATATCCGGGATTTTCAACTGCAAAATCAACATATGCCTGAGCTAAAGAAAGCATAGCGGAATCTCCTTTTTGTTCGGTTACGGAGTCTGCCATTTGATCTAAAAGCCTTGTCAGCCCGCTGACAGCAAGCTCTGTTCTGATCGCTTGCAGCCCGTTGATATGATTATACAGCGACGGAGGGCGTACATTCATTTTTTTAGACAGTGCGGCAAGCGTGACACCATTCAAGCCTTCCTGATCGGCAATCTCCGCTGCGGCGTCTACAATCATTTTTTGGCTCAATCCTATTCTCGGTGACATGCTCATCATCCTTTCTTTGCTTTTTGGATTGCCTGTCTCATCCGCTCTGAGGGTGATTTCAGGAAATTCCCATGTCCGACTGCGAGACAGGAAGGCGCCTTGTCGGCAAGCAATTGTGCGCTTTTCATGGCTTCCTCCTTATTCCATGTGGCGAAGGCTGGAAAAGGAAACGCCCATTTTATCTGGCCTGATACAGCGATTCCTCCGCGCAACTGAAACGCATCTCCTGCTATGATCGTGCCGTTTCTTGTATCAAGAAATGACATGCTCCCCGGTGTATGGCCCGGTGTAGAAATTGCAAGCAAAGAACCAATTGTTTCACCGCCCGTCAACAGATGGTGTGGCTTTGTTTGCACGTGTTTCGGAATACCTCCTTTTATAGGAGTATGCGGCTCATCATGACGCAAAGATGTGTCACCTTTCAGCAGGAAAGAATCCCGTTCTGAGATCATCACTTTTGCATGAGGAAATGCTTGTGTCAGTGCATCCAGTGATCCGACATGATCCCCATGAGCATGGGTCAGTAAAATATGATGAAGCGGTTTTCCTAACTGGTTTACAGCTTGAATAATTCCTTTATAGCTGCCCGGAAGTGCGGCATCAACAAGGGTGACTTCGTTTTCTTCCTCTACTAAATAGCAATTGACCGGAAACAAAGCTGGAAAAAAAGTCAGCTGCCAAACTGTTTGATACTGGGTAATTCTCATTTATTTATCCCCCTAATAAAAACTAATGGTGTTAGTTTTATTATTAACTAACACCATTAGTTTTTCAAGAGTTTATGAATGTTTTATGGCAACATATATGTTAACTTGTGCTCTCTGAGGTACTGTTGCACTTTGATCATACATTTCAAAGTCACCTGTAAATGTACGCAGATGACGCTTATCCCAAGTCCAAATTTCCTTCCAGGTTTCGTACACAACCTCTTCAATAGGGCCGATTCTTGAAGTAAAAACGGCATATGCAGAAGCCGGCAAATCAATGTTTTCATATGGTTCCGGAAGAGTCCGGCTGTCCGCCTGAAACGTTCCGATTGAAAACGTGTAAAACCCTTTCGTCTCCTGTTCGTAATTGGAATATAAGGAAATAATGCTCTGATCTGTTGCCTGTGAGAAAAGAACGCTCATATCCTTCTTCCAGAATTGGTCCCATAGTGCCGGGATCCGCCTTTCTTCCGTCATTTCCAATGCGTTGCTTGTCCGTTGTGACAGTCCGGCAAACCATTTCTGTTCTAAGTGTGTCATATGTGAAAAACTCATACGATCCCTCCTTTTTACCTAGATTATAAAAAAAGAAACCTGACAGCAGTGTGTCAGGTTTCATATACTTTTTGCATTTGACGAATGGTATCTTTTACTTTATCCCGTATATGAAGAGGTTGCAGAACCTCAATATCCTTTCCGAACTGCAGCAAAAAACCGATCAGCCATTGATCTTCAGGAAGAGAAATCACTGCCCGGCAGTTTTCATCTTCATCGTAAAGAAAAACGTCATGTCCGAACCATTCAAATATGCGCTGAAGTGCTGACGGCTGAACGAGAATAACCAGTTCAGTTAAACGGTCCTTTTGGTACCAGTTCTTATCCCACGGCAAGGTCTCCAGCTGGATTTCTTTTCTGATAAAGGACTGATGTAATATGGTCAGATCTTTCATTCGGTTAAGTTTAAAAAAGCGAAAATCATGTCTAACCAGACAATAGGCATATAAATACCAGTGCCCCGCCTTGCAAACCAATGTATAAGGTTCCGTTTCACGCTGAAGTGTTTCCCCGCTTGCGTTAGTATATGTAAATGATATCGTTGACAATCGATCGATGGCGGCGCTGATTTTCTCACGAAGCGCCTTTTGATCTTCAGTCTGGCCCCAAGCCGTCATGTCAATAAACCATTTTTCAGTTTGGTGCTTAAATGCTTCAGCTGACTGCTCAGGTATGAGGTGCTTGATTTTTTGATAAGCTGTGCTGTGAGAAACAGGTTCATACATAGATGAGACACTTTGCAAAGCGGAAGCAATCGCAAACAGCTCCTCCTCTTTCAGCCACTCTCTCTCAAGCCGATACGTCTCCATAATGCCAATTCCGCCCCCGGAGCCCTGTGAGGTCACAATTGGAATACCAGCTCTATTGATCGTCTCAATATCACGGTAAATTGTTCTGACGGATACTTCAAACAGCTCAGCAAGTTCAGCTGCCTGCACTTGTTTTTTGCTGATTAATAACACAACCATCGCTAACAAACGTTCCAGTTTCATTCTGCGCACCTTTTCTTTCTTTTATTTTACAATCCTAACATTTTTATAAAGCTTGGGCATATCTATTATGCGGCCAAATACACCTTGCATATGTTATGAAAACAGGGGTTTCCCCTTCTTTTTTGTGTTCAGTATTGATTTCAGCTACTATTTCGAACCGGATAAGCATACACTTCTCATCGGAGGGGATTTCACATCATGCATCTTACACTTCAAAGCGTTTATCCTGCCATGATTATCATCTTTTTTCTGTATAAAAAAATTAAAAGGTCCATCGGATATCAGCCGCTGAAGCCTCGCTGGCTGTTCACCCGTATGATTCTTTTCTCGCTGTTTGCTTTTGGTCTTTCAATATTCAGCGTCATTCACCCTTTTTTATATGGATATCTCATTTTCGGCATTCTTGGCGGATGGCTCCTTGTCGTTTTCGCAAAGAAAAACATCTCCTTTGAAAAGCGCAGAGGAAAAATTTATTTTCGGACTCATATTTGGGTAGAAGTCATTCTTTTAACCTTGTTTCTATCAAGATTTCTGTATCGAGTGACAGAGCTTTATCTTACCTCGCCTGATCTCAACAGCCTTGGATCTTACAGTCAGTCAATTGGAACGGACCCTCTGACAATTGGCGTTTTTTTTCTGATAGCCGTTTATTATATCGGTTTTTCTTCTTTTGTCATCAAGCTCAGCAGAAACGAACTCGATCAGAACGGACACAATAAAGAAAAAGACATCCTTGCCCGCTAACAGCGATTAAGCAAGGATGTCTTTTTTAATCATGTTGTGTATGATGGATCATTTGTTGAAGAACATCTAACACGTGTTCATCCTCCGGTGAGTAATAAATGGATGTTCCTTCTCTGCGCGATTTGACAAGCCGGAGATTTTTTAAGAATCTGAGCTGGTGGGAAACAGTGGATTGCAATAAATTCAGCTTTTCTGCAATTCCGTTCACTGCATGTTCACCTTGGGATAATAAATGGAGAATTCTGATTCTGGTAGGATCAGAAAGCGCTTTGAATGTTTGCGCGACTAGAAACAAGGTTTCCTCATCAAGATCAGCAGCCGTTCGGTCCGTTTCTCTAAATTCAGTCATCTGTATCACCTTTCTTTATTCATAGTTTTATCTTATAACAAATGTGCTTGGGTGCAAACCAGCCTGCTTATGTTCCAATTCAATCTCTTAGTTTAAATTTATGTTTCAAATCAGGTTTTTACTTGGTCTGATATATCGTTCTATGTCATAATAAAAAGGTCATACTGCTCCAAACATTGAGGGTGAAACACAGTGAAGAAAAAGAGAAAAGGCTGTTTCGCTGCTGCGGGTTTTATGATGATTTTTGTCTTTGTCATCGCCTCTTTATTATTGGTCTTGCTTTTTTTCAACCGGGATTTGATCAAAAAACTTCCAATCGATACGAAAACGATAGTTTTGGAACGTTTAACCGATTATAAACCGCTGGTGGAAGACGAGCTTGAAAACCAAGGACTCTCTAATTATACATCACTCATTCTAGGCATGATGTATCAGGAGTCAAAAGGAAAAGGCAATGATCCCATGCAGTCCTCTGAATCTCTGGGGTTAAAACGCAATGAGATAACAGACCCTCAACTCAGTGTTAAACAAGGCATCAAGCAATTTACCCTCATGTACAAGACCGGTAAGGAAAAAGGTGTGGATTTGGATACCATTATTCAAAGCTACAACATGGGGGCAGGTTACATTGATTTTGTAGCTGAACATGGAGGAACGCATACTCAGGAATTGGCAAAACAATACTCCGAGCAGCAAGTCAAAAAAAATCCTGATCTGTATACGTGCGGGGGAAATGTGAACAATTTCCGCTATCCGTATTGCTACGGTGATTACACGTATGCGGAAAAAGTAAAAGAAAAAACAAAAACTGTTGAAGAATCTTTGCAGGTTGCAACACTTGAAACCATGGAATCAAAGGCTCATAAATAAGAGTCTATCAATTTACTGACAAAAGCCCAAAACAGATTTGGGCTTTTGTCATGTTTAAAAACGTTTAAAAAAGCCATACGGAGTATGGCTTTTAATAATAAGGTGATATCATCAGATATACAACAACGCCTGTAAGGCTTACATACAGCCACAGGGGCATTGTCCATCTGGCAATTTTTTTATGGCGCTCCACCTGCATGCTGAAGCCTCTGATCAGCGTAAACAGCGCAAGCGGCACAATGATCGCAGAAAGGCAAATATGCGTAATTAAAATAAAGAAGTAGATCGGGCGCATAATCCCTTCTCCGCCATACAGCGTATTCTCCGCAATCGAGTGGTAAACAACATAGCAAATCAAAAATAGTAATGTTGTTGTGAATGCGGCTAAAATAAAGCGTTTATGAGCTTTGATATTTTTCTGTTTAATCATAATCAGCGCGGCCAATAAGAAGATAAACGTAAAGCTGTTGAATATCGCATTCAGCATTGGCAAAATGTGAATATTCGCATGGCTGAACTGATCTAATTTAGGCATAAAAAACAGCACTGCGATTAAACCGTTAATCAGAACTGTCAGCGTAAGGACAATCCCCGTATAATTTTTCGGTTTATTTTCTGTTTGATTCATTTGGTGACCTCTCCTAATTTGTACTGGCTATCCAAATCGTATGCAAATTCAAAGAAGATGTCAACGTTTTCGACTGCTTCGTCAGAAATTAGACACACTTCAAAGGCCGGCGGCTTTTAGCCCCGGCCCTGTTAGGTTTACGCCTCTTTGATCAAATGCTCAACCGCCTTATATTCATTTTCATTCAGCAGGTTCTTTTGAATTTTCGAATGAATAGGTTTATTCATGTGCTGATCCAAGATATCCGCCGTTTCTTTATCACCGGCGATAACCATTCGTTCCCATCTTTTCGCGGCCGCTTTTTGATCTAGATTGGCAGCCAGTCGCTTATACAGTCTCGTTTGGTTCTCCCTTACATGTTCCCTCATCCGGTTCTCTTCAAATGGTACCGCTTTTTTTGCAGAGGAATGGCAATTCTCCCAAGACTCATTGATGATATCGTACTCATAATGCTCAACCGCCTCAATTTTGCCTAAAACGGTTTCAATAATTTTCACTTCATGCTGCTGAGTTAAAATAAACGCCGTACTTGGGTACGTTTGGCGCAAATCCTTCAACTGATCAAGAACAGCTGTTTCTTCCCAGTAAAATCTTGTTTCTACAGGGATTTGAAGCTTAATTGGTTCCCATATACCGCTATCGGAAACAAAAAATACGAGACTGCGGGGCATGTCTTTTCCCATTTCATTGAGGTATTGATCAATTTTCGTTCTGATTCCATCCAGACACTTCTCTTCCTCTGGATCACTTGCTGCCAAATACTCTTTCAATCTGCCGAATCCTGATTTTAGGGCAATTTTCCATTCTCCCCCCTGTTGCTCTGGATCTCTCATGTCTGTATTAAGATATAGGGAGAGAATTTTATCCGGCGGTTCCAATTGGACATACTGTAATTTATTAATCAATGAATCAATCGCCATTCCGATTCCTCCTTTTTCACAGGTTAGTTTTCTTTATCCTCTCTTAAAAACGATCAAACCTTACTTTGCGCTAATTTCTAGTAATAATGGATTTGTTATTTACAATGCCCCTCTCATCTAATACAATTGGTAACTGTGTTTCTAAGCTGATTTTTGAAAGGAGATTGATCTTGTTTACTGTTAAAGAAAAAAATCGTCAAGAACTTGAGGAAGAACTACATGATTTAGAATTTCAAATTTACCGCATGCAGGAGAATATGAAGGATCTATCCAAAGACGCCAAAGTGCTTGGTATTGATCAATCGAAACATGAAGAGTGGATGATCGTTTCCTCGATTGATGATGGCCAAACATGCAAAATTATGCTTACCGATTGTAAAACGGCTTATAGAGGAAAAGGCTGTTTTTCACTTGTAGCGTCTTACAAGGACGATGCCATTCATATCGGCGACATAAAAGGCCCTCCGAATCACGGATTTGGTTCCATTTGCATGAAATATTTAAAAGATATCGCCAGAGAACACAATATACCGAAAGTCACCGGCGACATTGCCAAACGGGACTGGAATCATGTAGACCGGCTGATTCATTTTTATGAAAAACATCAATTCAAAGTATGCGTCGATCATGATACACAATCAGGCTGTATTAAGTGGGTTGATTTGTAAAAAAGTCTGGATGAATGTGCCAAGATGTGCTGTAATGGTGTAAAACCATTGACGGAGGGTCCTATGTACGCTTCAAAACTGAAAAAGGGAGACGAAATTCGGATCGTGTCTCCCGCGACTAGCATGTCCATATTATCAAATGAAGCAAAAATGCAAGCAAAAACGGCGTTAGAACGCTTAGGTTATCGGGTAACCATCGCTGAATATGCAAATGAATTAAACGAATTTGATTCATCTTCTATCGAATCAAGAGTCCATGACCTGCACGCTGCCTTTTTCGACCCCGGAGTCAAAGCGATTTTAACGACACTCGGCGGTTTTAATTCAAATCAGTTGCTGCGTTATCTTGATTACGAGAAAATCAAACAGCATCCAAAAATTCTGTGCGGCTATTCCGATATAACGGCTCTTTGCAACGCCATTTATCAAAAAACGGGCCTTGTTACGTATTCAGGCCCCCACTTTTCAACATTTGCAATGGAAAAAGGACTCGATTATACAACAGAGTATTTTCTTTCTTGCTGCGCTTCGGACGACCCGTTTGACATTCATCCTTCTAGCGAGTGGAGCGATGATCGCTGGTTTTTGGATCAAGAGAACAGGCACTTTTACCCTAATAACGGCCCTGTTGTGATCCATGAAGGTTATGCTGAAGGCACTTTGATTGGTGGAAACCTTTGCACACTTAATTTGCTGCAGGGAACAGAGTATTTTCCTGAAACAGAAAATGCCATTTTATTGATTGAAGATGATGATATGTCAGACATCCATATGTTTGACCGCGATCTGCAATCACTCATCCACCTCCCCGCTTTTTCTCATGTAAAGGCGATTTTGATCGGCAGATTTCAAAAAGCATCAAACGTATCAATAGAACATGTAAAAGCCATGATTGGAACAAAAAAAGAATTATCCGGCCTTCCAATCATCGCAAATATAAATGCCGGACATACCTCACCAATTGCCACGTTCCCTATAGGCGGAACATGCAGGATTGAAGCTGTTTCGGGAACATCACGAATATGGATCGACAAACATTAATCAGCTTGTAAATTTCTTTTTTACAAGCTTTTTTAGCGCAAACATTTATGCAAGCTACACGAGGAGACATGACAAATGTCATATATGATGCATGATGTGTGCTACTACAAACGACTTCTCTCATTGACGTATACTGAACAGAGACACACAATGAGAGGATACTTACTATGACTGAACAAACCATTGCACATAAACAAAAACAGCTGACAAAGCAAGTCGCCGCTTTTGCTCAGCCCGAAACAAAAAACAGCCTGATTCAGCTTTTGAACACGTTTATTCCTTTCTTCGGACTCTGGTTTCTGGCTTATTTCAGCCTCAATGTCTCCTATCTCCTTACGTTAGCATTAACAGTGATTGCCGCAGGATTTTTGACAAGAATTTTTATCATCTTCCATGACTGCTGCCATCAATCATTTTTCAAACAAAAGCGCTATAACCATATTTTCGGTTTTCTGACAGGTGTGCTGACTTTATTCCCGTATCTTCAGTGGCAGCACAGCCATTCAATTCATCATGCCACAAGCAGCAATCTGGATAAACGCGGAACAGGAGACATCTGGATGTTAACAGTAAACGAATATAAAGCTGCATCCAGACGAACAAAGCTTGCATACAGACTTTATAGAAATCCGTTTATCATGTTTATTCTCGGACCAATTTATGTTTTTCTGATCACCAACCGTTTTAACAAAAAAGGTGCAAGACGTAAGGAGCGTATAAACACATACCTTACGAATCTGGCAATTGTAGCGTTGGCTGCTGCTTGCTGTCTGATCTTTGGCTGGCAATCGTTTTTACTGGTGCAAGGCCCTATTTTTCTGATCTCAGGTTCAATCGGTGTATGGCTGTTTTATGTGCAGCATACATTTGAAGATTCTTATTTTGAAGCAGATGAAAACTGGAGCTACGTTCAGGCTGCTGTGGAGGGCAGTTCATTTTATAAACTCCCGAAACTGCTTCAATGGCTGACAGGCAATATCGGGTACCACCACGTCCATCATTTGAGTCCAAAGGTGCCTAACTATAAGCTTGAAGTTGCTCATGAACATCACGAACCATTAAAAAACGTACCGACAATTACCTTAAAAACAAGTCTGCAGTCACTTGCATTCCGCCTATGGGATGAAGATAAAAAACAATTTGTATCATTTCGGGATATCAAACATATACCTTCCAGCCTTCCGCCTGATTCAACAGAAAAACAGAAACTGCGGAATTACGCCTGATGATGAAGGAGGTCTTCTCTTATATACAAGAAGGCTTCCTTTTTATTGTTTTGAGGGTGCATTCTGGCTTTCGCAATGATAAAGTTACATGTAAGATGAAAAGCGAAAATGAGGTAATATTATGATTAAAAAGCATTTTACATTTCAAAAAATAAGCGGGATAACGAACTATATATGGACGATATTTTTCATCATCCCATTCTAATTTATATGGAAATCATCATCTACAGTTGTTATCATCGTCGGCATCATTTTGACACTTTTGTTTTTTTCGGTATATAGATTTGCTTTTATCTCAAAAGGCTGGGCCATTTATTTATGGGCGTTTTTGTTAATCGGCATTTCAACCGCCTCCATTACTCTGTTCAGTTATATTTATTTTGCTTTTTTTATCGCATATTTTATTGGAAACATAAAGGAACGCGTCCCCTTTCATATTTTATATTACGTCCATTTAATAAGCGCAGCCGTCGCAGCTAATTTCAGTCTCGTATTAAAAAAGGAATTTTTTCTGACTCAAATTCCTTTTGTCGTCATTACCCTCATCAGCGCGATTTTATTGCCCTTCAGTATAAGAAGCCGCAAGGAGCGCGAACGGCTGGAAGAAAAACTCGAGGATGCAAATGAACGGATTGCCGAGCTGGTGAAATTAGAAGAGCGGCAGCGAATTGCCCGTGACCTCCATGATACTCTTGGGCAAAAGCTTTCTCTAATCGGTTTAAAAAGCGACTTGGCGAGAAAATTGATATACAAAGATCCTGAACAAGCAACACGTGAACTGAAAAGCGTTCAGCAAACTGCGAGAACGTCTTTAAATGAAGTCAGAAAAATTGTATCCTCCATGAAAGGCATCCGGCTCAGGGATGAAATCATAAATATCAAACAAATTCTTGAAGCAGCCGGCATTACGTTTATCTACGAAGAAGATAAATTGCCTGAAAATATCTCATTGCTTAATGAAAACATATTGAGTATGTGCTTAAAGGAAGCTGTCACTAACGTCGTTAAACACAGTCAGGCTAAAACCTGCCGAGTTGACATTCAGCAGCTCTGGAAGGAAGTCGTCATTACAGTGACTGACGATGGAACGTTTCAAGGTGAAGAGAAGTACTTTTCAAAAGGACATGGCCTGCTTGGCATGAGAGAACGGCTTGAATTTGCAAATGGGAGCCTTCACATCGATACAAAAAATGGCACCAAGCTTACCATGTCAATTCCTAATAACTCAAAATAAACAAAAAAGGATGGCTTACATGATTAGTATATTTATTGCGGAAGATCAGCAAATGCTCTTGGGCGCTTTAGGATCACTTCTAAACTTAGAAGACGATATGGAAGTCGTAGGCAAGGGTACAAACGGTCAAGATGCTGTTGATTTTGTCAAAAAACATCTGCCTGATGTATGCATTATGGACATTGAAATGCCCGGTAAAACCGGGCTTGAAGCTGCTGAGGAGTTAAAGGATACAGGCTGCAAAATTATTATCTTAACCACTTTTACCAGGCCCGGCTACTTTCAGAGAGCCATTAAAGCAGGCGTTAAGGGCTATTTGTTAAAAGACAGTCCGAGCGAAGAGCTCGCAAGCGCCATCCGAAGCGTCATGAACGGAAAACGCATCTATGCACCTGAGCTGATGGAGGACATATACAGCGAGGCTAACCCTCTTACAGACAGAGAAAAAGAAGTGCTCGAACTAGTGGCTGACGGTAAAAACACAAAAGAAATCGCTCAGGAACTCAGCATCAAAAGCGGGACGGTGCGAAATTATATCTCAATGATTCTAGAAAAGCTTGAAGTGAAAAACCGAATAGAAGCCATTACCAGGTCAAAGGAAAAAGGTTGGTTTAAATAAAAAGGATCTTGGCATCTGCCAAGATCCTTTTTATTTAGCCAGCAATTCCCCAAGGAGAAAACAAAAGGTACGTCGCCGCAACCAGAATCAGAATGATACAGGACGCCAGCTTTACATGTTTCCAAGGTGTTACATCCACTTGCGGATTGTGACCAAGCTTATAATCCGTTTCCCTCGGATACAGCTTTCCTGTCAGAAGCATCACAGCCACTGAAAATGGAAAGAGTACGGCAAGGATGTACAGAAAATGAATGTGCCCTAAATAGATTTTTGATAAGCCGTATAAAACAATATGGGCTGGTATCGCTATTTTCACAGCTAATGCCGGCACTTTTTTTGTAAAGAAACCAACAACGACCGCTGCTAATATCGGTACATTAAAAAATCCGAACATCTCTTGAAGATAGCTGTACAGCCCTGATGGCGCATATAAAATAAAGGGTGCGATGACAATCGATACTAGCCCGAGAACTGCGACGAAAATTCGCCCTGTTTTGACGAGCTCAGCTTCATCTGCATGAGGCTTACATAACGGTTTGTATATGTCCAGAGTAAACAACGTAATGGTACTGTTCAGAGAGCCGTTAAACGAGCTCAAAATCGCTCCGAATAAAATAGCGGCGAATACACCGGTAAGGGATGCCGGCAATAGATCGACGATTAGCCGGGGATATACACTGTCAGCATTTTCAATGCCGCCTCCATATAAATGAAAGGCAATCACTCCAGGAACGACTAAATAAAAAACGCCGATGAGTTTAAAGAAACCTGCTAAAAGAGCGCCCTTTTGTCCTTCAGCCAAATTTTTCGCTCCTAATGCCCGCTGAACGATCGCTTGGTTAACAGCCCAATAAAAGAGATTATTCACTAATAGCCCTGTTAAAATCGTCGGCCACGGCACATCTGCCGAATTGCTAATATCAATTGAATTGAGTTTTTCCGTATGTAAAGCCGTCAGTTGAGCAACTCCGCCCCCAAAGCTGCCTTGTCCGACTGCAAGAATGCCTAATATCACAATAAAAAAACCGCCGAAAATTAATCCGATTCCGTATATGGCATCTGCTGAGGCAGCGGCTTTCAATCCGCCAAAAAAGATATAACAGCAGCTCGTTACGCCAATGATTAAGGATATCAGCAAAACTGCCATAAATGTGCTGATGCCAAACGTCTCTGTAATGCGGAATACTTGATTTAACACAAGAGCCCCTGAATACAGTACTGTCGGCAGGAATGAAACAGCGTAGCCAATGATAAGTAGTACAGAAACGATCTGCCTTGTTCTTTGATCAAACCGCTGCTCTAGAAAATCAGGTATCGTGGTAATTCCCGTTTTCAAATAACGGGGCAAAAAGACAAGTGCCAGGAAAATCAACGCAAGCGGTGCACTCGCTTCCCATGACATCGCTGTCATAGACCCTGCATAGCTTTGTCCATTTAACCCGACCATCTGCTCGGTTGATAAATTAGTTAACAGCAGCGAGCTCCCGATATATAACGCAGTAAGGCTTCTTCCTCCGAGAAAATATCCATCGGACGATTGCAAGTTAACCCCCTTTGTTCTCTGCCATGAAAATAGAAATATCCCGATATTGATAACCAGAAAAGATACAATGATCCAAAGCAACAGCCAGCAACTCCTTCTGCAAATAGATAGATGATAGGGGCATTTATCATCTACCCATTTTTCACTCGTGAAAAACATCGGAACCGCTTTTCTTTTATCAGCATATGATACATTATATACATCTCTAAACAGAACGAAAAAAGACACAAGCCAAAAAGCTCGCGTCTTTTATCACAATCTATATGATTAGTTTAAGATTTTTACATTTACAGTTTTGACGCCCCAATTAGATGCATCACTTTTATTAGGTACAAATACGTCGATTTTATTTCCTTTAATAGCGCCGCCAGTGTCTGCTGCTGTTGCTTCACCGTAACCTTCAACATAGACTTTAGAACCTAGTGGAATCACATTAGGATCAACCGCGATAACTTTCGCGTTCGGGTTCTTATTTAAGTCAACGCCTGTTGCTGTAACGCCGGAGATGCCGCCGTCGTTAGCAGTGTAAGCAGTAGCAGTAACTGTTAGTTCTTTTGAAGCTTCTTGATTATTTGTATTAGATTGAACAGCCTTTTCTTCTGTAGGAACAGAAGTTTCTGCTGCAGCCTTTGTTTCTTGTTTTGGTTGTTGTTGAACTGTTTCTTGTTTAGGTTGCTCTTTTTGCACAGCTTCTTGTTTTGTTTCAGTTTGAGGTGCGCTTGTTTGCGTATTCTCAGTAACTGTGTTTGCTGCTGTTGCCTGACCTTTTACTGAAAGTGTTGATCCAGCATAGATCATGTCAGAGCTTAGGTTATTCCAAACTTTCAGGTTATTGACTGTTGTTCCGAATTGCTGAGCAATCTTTGTCAGCGTGTCCCCCGCTTTAATTGTATATTGCCCAGTAGTGGTTGTTTCTTCTGAAGAAATGGTCAGTTTTTCTCCTGCAATGATTTGATCAGAAGTTAACTTGTTCCATTCTTTTAAGTCCTTTAGGTTCACTCCGTTTTTCTGAGAGATCCCCCAGAGCGTATCACCCTTTTGCACCGTGATTTCTTTTGCAGAAGCGTGAGCTCCGAATGCAGTTGATGAAAGTGCAGCAACTGCT
>NZ_JAVAXX010000009.1:0-65762 GCF_042709275.1 Bacillus sp. LR_5
ACTATTCATCGCTTTGGTGACGGCAGTTGTCATTTCTGCATGCGGAAACCAAAGCACAAGCAGCAGCAAAGGTTCTGATTCAAAGAATGAACAAATCACAGTGAAACACCAGCTGGACAAAAACGGCACAAAAGTACCAAAGAACCCTAAAAAAGTTGTTGTATTTGATTTTGGAAGCTTAGACACGTTAGATAAACTCGGTCTTGATGATAAAGTCGCAGGCTTGCCGAAACAAGCCCTTCCAAAGTATCTGTCTAAATTCAAGGATGACAAATATGCTGATGTCGGAAGCTTAAAAGAACCAGACTTCGAAAAAGTGGCGGATTTAGACCCTGATCTGATCATTATTTCAGGAAGACAATCTGAGTCTTACAAAGAATTCTCTGAAATTGCGCCGACGATTTACCTTGGCGTAGACACAGCGAAATACATGGAATCATTTAAATCAGACGCAGAAACCATCGGTAAAATCTTTGATAAAGAAGACGAAGTGAAAGATGAACTCGCAACAATTGATCATTCAATTGCGGATCTTAAGAAAAAAGCTGAAAAGCTTAACAAAAACGGTCTTGTCATTATGGCGAACGACGGAAAAATCAGCGCGTTCGGTTCTAAATCAAGATACGGCCTGATCCATGACGTATTCGGCGTAACACCGGCTGATAAAAACATCAAAGCGTCTACCCACGGACAAAGTGTTTCTTACGAGTACATTTCAAAAACAAACCCGGATTACCTGTTTGTCATTGACCGCGGTACAGCGATCGGTGAAACATCATCTACTAAACAAGTCGTTGAAAATGATTATGTGAAAAACGTAAACGCAGTGAAAAATGATCATGTCGTCTACCTTGATTCTGCTACTTGGTACTTATCAGGAGGCGGACTTGAGTCTATGACGCAAATGATTAAAGAAGTGAAAGACGGTTTAGAGAAGTAAACAAAAAGAGCCTCCGCTTAAAAGCGGGGCTCTTTTTTTATGGATCAGCGTGCAGGCTGCTGTTCGGCAGGGCGCTGAGGTTTCTTTAATGTAAAGGATAGAAGGAAGCCGGCAAGCGCAATGCAGGCTGCCACGATAAATGCGGCGTTCATGCCGTGCAGGGCGGCATGCTTCACATTTGTCGTGCCTGCGTGAGCCGCCTGGTTGCTCATGACGGATACCAATAGTGCAGTTCCGATTGAGCCGCCGACTTGGCGAATCGTATTGTTCATCGCTGTTCCGTGTGGGATCAGGTGGCGCGGCAGCGCGTTGATTCCGGCTGTCGTCACCGGCATCATGATCATAGCGGTACCTAAGAGACGAACGGTGTATAAAACGACAATCCAAGCGAGTGACGTATGGTCAGTCAGCTGCATAAACGGCAGTGATGTCAGGAAGATGATACAGAAACCTGCAATCGCGAGGCCTCTTCCACCGACACGGTCAAAAATTCTTCCGATAATCGGTGACATGAAGCCCATCACAATGGCTCCTGGAAGAAGCATAAGACCTGTATCAAAGGCTGTAACGTCTCTGACGGTTTGTGTATAAAGCGGCAGGATGGTTTCCGTACCGATCAATAAGGCAAAGACAAGTGTTCCCAGCAGGGTTGTTAAGCTGAAGACACCAAATGTAAATACGCGGAATTCCAGCATCGGTTTTTCAAGCTTCATTTGTCTTGTGATGAACAGGAGCAATGCGATGACACCCACCAGCAATGAAATCAAGACGGTTGAACTGGTCCAGCCGTAAGAGCCGACGCTTGAGAAGCCGTACAGAAGGCCGCCGAATCCAAATGTCGAAAGGATCACTGATAAAATATCAATCTTAGTTTTTCTTAAAGTCGTCACGTTCTTCATCAGGATGCTGGCAAGAATTAAATCAATCACAGCAAACGGAAGAATGATATAAAACAATGATCTCCAAGAGAAAGCTTCGACTGCCCATCCGGAAAGAGTCGGTCCGATCGCAGGCGCGAACGAGATGACCAATCCGACCATACCCATAGCCTGGCCGCGCTTTTCAATCGGAAAGATCGTCAGGAATACGGTCTGCATGAGCGGCATCATAATGCCGGCTCCGGCCGCTTGAATGATACGTGCTGTAAGCAGAACCGGGAAGTTCGGCGCGAATGCCCCGACAATTGTTCCGGCAGTGAAAATGCTCATTGCTGTGATAAGCAGCGTCCTGCTCGTGAATTTCTCAATTAAAAACGCGGTAATCGGAATTAAAATCCCGTTGGTTAACATAAATGAAGTTGTCAGCCATTGCGCTTGGTTGGCATCTACATTGAAATCCCTCATAATATGGGGAAGTGCAGTAATTAACAGCGTTTGATTCAAAATCGCGACAAACGCCCCGGCTAATAAAATGCCGACAATGACAGAACGGTTAAAAGGTTTTGGTTCGATACTTTTATCCAATACATATCCCTTCTTTTCTTTAAGTAATTAACAGTGTTTTTAACATCGAAACGGGCTGTGTTAAAACACCGGTTTGTTCCAGATAGCCAATCAGTGATTTGAGCAAAAAAGCGCGGGGCTCTTCCTTCTTCGCTTCTTCCCCCAGCATGGCGGCTGCGGATGTCAGTTCATCTACGTCAAAGTCTGCGGCGGGCAGGGAAGAGATGCCATTATGTAATTCCTTCAGGCTTTCCGACAATAGGGCTGATTTATCCTTTGGCTTGTAGGAGGATGCTGAATGAATGTAAAGCTCGATGGCTTCGGGCGGAAGGAGAGACTGCCGGGTTTCCTTGTTTTTGACAATCTGATTGAGGGTGCTGATGATAAACTCTGCGATCGGGTCAAGCTCAAGCGGTTTTTCCTCTATTTTGATCAGCATTAAAAACTCACGCATCATGCCGTGAAGAATGATGACCAGATCCCACACAAACGGAAGAATGCTTTCTCCATACGCCTGGATCAGCGAATCACGGTGCCAGCAAATAATCGTTGACCTGGTCTGATGGATATGCTGTTTAACCCGGTTATTATGAAGCTTAGGATTTCCGTAGGTCAGCATATTGAAAAACTGCTGATTCCGCCTGAAGCCTTCCAGCTCCATTTTGACCTTTTGCGTCAAACGCTCCTCCGGTGTCAGGGCGGTATTCTCCTGAAGTCTTGAGGCCGCGGCCACCATTTGTTTCTGGTTAAATGACAGCAGCTCCAAAAGCAGATCTTCCTTAGATTGAAACAGCTTATATATCGAAGCTTTTGACATCTTACATTCTTCTGCGATCGCCTGCATGGAAACCGACGTAAAATCCTTTTCCGAAAAAAGCTTTCGCGCAGCTAACAAGATATCTGTTTTTTTATCAAGCATCTCATGGCTTCCTTCTTTCTTGAACATTAGAAAACCCATTGGTTCATAGAAAACCAATGAGTAACAATGAAAAAATTTTACCAAATAAACTAAATAGAAGTCAATGGATTTTAACCGGACAATCGAAAGGCCTGCCGGAAAATCCGACAGGCCGGGTGAGGCTTATTTTTCAACTTTAAATCCTTGTTTCTCAAGCATTTCACGGATGTGCGGATAGTACAGGCGCTCATAATAGGAAGCGATGCTCTGTGACCAGTTTCTTGTTTCTTTTCCGTTTGTCCGCTTATTCATATATTCAGACATTTGCTCATCATATGCCTGAATGTGAGAAGTCAGCTTATCTTGATTCAAATATGCTTCCTGATGATTGACTGCTTCCTGCGGAAGGCGCGGTTTTTTCGCTGAACGGTCAGCTGGATGGCCGATGACAAGGCCGGATACAGGGAACACGTATTTCGGAAGCTCAAGCAGTTCGATCAGCTCTTGAGGGTTTCCGCGAACCGCACCGATCGGAACCGTGCCAAGTCCAAGTGATTCAGCCGCTGCTGTCGCTGTGCCGAGGGCGATACCAGCGTCTACAGCACCGACAAGAACAGACTCTAAGCCATTTGTAATCTCCATTTTGAAATCATTCAGATCTTCAAGCGCGATTTTGGCACGGTTGAAGTCTGCGCAGAACAGCAAGAAAACAGGAGCCTGGTCAATCCAAGGCTGTCCGCCTGCCAGCTCGGAGATTTTCTTTTTGCGCTCTTTATCCTGTACTGTGATCACAGTCACTTGCTGCCCGTTGATAGAAGTTGGGGCAGATTGCACCGCTTGAATGATTTGGTCTAATTGTTCCTGAGCTACAGGTTCATCTGTATAGCTGCGAATCGAGCGGTGGTCTGTTAATGATTTGATGACTTCATTCATATGGGACACCCTTTCCTTACTCGCTAAGCTCTGTGCGGACAACATCAAGAGGAGCGCTCAGCAGTTCTTTTCCTTTTGCTACAAATCCTTGGAAATGCGCAGTTTCATTGTGGAATTTCATCGCCGCTTCATCTTTCCATTGTTCGAGCATTACAAATGTATTTTCTTCGCCTACTTTTTCAAATAGGTCATATTGCGCGTTGCCTTCCTCAGCTCTTGAATGCTGAACAAGCGATTGCGCCTCGCTCAAAAATTCCTCGCGTTTTTCTGGTTTTACTTTGATGTAAGCTTGTAATACGATCATGTCAATCTCCTCCATCGTTATGCTGAATTTATTGTTCGAATTTCATCGAACTAACTGTAACATGTAATCAAAATGAGGTAAAGGAAAAACCCTTAAATAGTAAAATTGTCATTCTAATTGTTGTGTGATACATTTGTGTCATGAACATTCCAAACCATCCAGAAACAGAAACGTTGCAGCTGACAAAGGTCCTTCACGCACTGAGTGATCCGCTTCGTTTAGAGCTCGTAAAGCAATTAGCTGGAGCGAAAGAAAAAACGTGCGGCACCTGTGCGGATGTACAGGTTGCCAAATCGACCTTGTCACATCATTTTAAAGTATTGAGAGAATCAGGCATCGCTCAAGTTCGTATAGAAGGAAAGCGCCGGTATTATTCGCTTCGCGCTGAAGACCTCGAAAAGGCATTTCCGGGCCTGCTTGAAGCCGTGCTGAATGTGGACCAGGACCGCTGGTGAATCAATCCCCTGTACCGGGGATTTTTTTATGTCCGTAAACAGCACGGGAAAGCCTCTCGACACCCTCCTGAATGTCTTCTTCCTTAAGCCGGGCGAATCCGATAATGAGAGCGGGCCTGCCTGTTTGCCTTCTTTTTTCCTTCAAATCAAACCGGCTCATTCCGAAGATTTCAAGCTGCTGGCCGGCGGCATGTGCCAGGATGTCTTGTTCGGTGCGGCTGGTTTCAAATTCGGTAACAAAATGCAGTCCCGCATTTGCCCCCTTTACGGTAACCTCTCCGCTGAACTCTGTTTCTAAAGCGGCGATCAGGCGCTCTCTCTTTTCTTTATAATGCTGCTTCATTTTTTTTATATGCTTCTGATATTCTCCGGACTCGATAAATTCCTGCAGGGTGAGCTGCGCAAGAGACGAGCATGTCTGCAAATCATAGCCTCGCTGTTTGTATGTCCTCAATAGCTCAGGCGGCAAAACCATATAGCTGATCCGCAAGCCAGGGAGAAGGGATTTTGAAAAGGTGCCCATATAGATGACATTTTGAAAACGGTCGAGGCTTTGCAACGCTGGAATACTGTCTACATCATATGTAAATTCACTATCATAATCGTCTTCAATAATATAGCGGTGCGGCTTTTCGGCTGCCCAGTTCAGCAGCTGAATTCTTCTGGATACAGGCATAATCGTTCCGGCCGGAAATTGATGCGACGGAGTCGTCACCAGTACATCAGGCTGCTGTCTGCTGATTTCAGCAATCGACATGCCTTTGTCATCCAGCATGATGGTCTTCACCTGTTTTCCGGCATTTTTTAAAAGCTGGTACATGCGCCTGTAACCGGGTTCCTCCATCGCATACACCGCCTCCTTAGGCAAAAGCTCAGTCAATAGCTGCATAAGCACCTGTGTGCCTGCCCCTATGACGATTTGTTCCGGCCGGCATTTTACGCCCCGCGTCAGGGAAATGAGCCTGGTAATGGCCGCGCGCACCCCATAGATCCCTTGTGGATGCGACATATCGCCAAGTGTTCGATATGAGCGTGAGGCCGCTTTTTGCTCGCAGCGAAACCAGCTTTTGATCGGAAAATGGTCTGTATCGGCACTCATGTGTGAAAACGAAATCCAATTGCTCTGATCGATGTGAACCTCTTTCAGGTCATCCGCCAATGAAAATGGGGGGTGCTCCTCGGCAGAAAACATGTCGAGCTTCTCCACGAAAAATCCCTTTCGCTCAATGGCGTACAAATATCCCTCAGCCAGAAGCTGCTGATAGGCTGAATTCACTGAGTTTACGCTGACCTTCAGCTTCTCAGCCAGCTCTCTCTTGGAGGGAACCTTCGAGTGTGGCAGCAGATTGCGGCTGAGAATTTCTTTTTTCAGCTTTTGATAAATTTGCTGATAGATATAATCGGCTTGTTCTGAGCGATCGAGTGTGATTGTGATGTCCATTTGCAGTTTCTCCTTCTGGTACCATCAAAAAGTTATAATTGGTACTTTTCATCATACC
The DNA here is from genome assembly GCF_042709275.1 of Bacillus sp. LR_5. Classification (NCBI taxonomy): domain Bacteria; kingdom Bacillati; phylum Bacillota; class Bacilli; order Caryophanales; family Bacillaceae; genus Bacillus; species Bacillus sp. LR_5. The sequence goes on from NZ_JAVAXX010000009.1 coordinate 6,472, forward strand.
AAAGAGAAGTCAGAATGGTAAGAAAATAGCGACAGGGGGACATACACATGAGTCAAACAACAGCAAGCATCACGACTGCCCAGTGGCAGCAAAAACGTGATCAATTCGTGTCCAAAGGTGTGAGCAACGGCAATCGCAGTCTGGCGGTAAAAGGAGTAGGGGCTGAGCTGTACGATTTGGACGGCCGGAGATTTATTGATTTTGCAGGCGCCATCGGTACGTTAAATGTCGGACACTCGCATCCGAAGGTCGTTAAGGCTGTGAAGCGGCAGGCGGAGGAGCTGATTCACCCGGGTTTCAATGTCATGATGTACCCGTCTTATATCGAATTAGCGGAAAAACTGTGCGGCATTGCACCGGGCGGCCATGAGAAAAAAGCGATCTTTCTGAACTCAGGAGCGGAAGCGGTCGAAAACGCTGTAAAAATTGCCAGAAAGTATACAAAGCGCCAAGGGGTTGTCTCGTTTACACGCGGGTTTCATGGGCGCACGAATATGACGATGAGCATGACGAGCAAGGTAAAACCTTATAAATTCGGCTTCGGACCTTTTGCGTCAGAGGTTTATCAAGCACCATTCCCCTATTATTATCAGAAGCCGGCCGGCATGAGTGATGAAAGCTACGATGACATGATCATCCAAGCGTTCAATGATTTCTTCATCGCATCAGTCGCGCCGGAAACGGTCGCATGTGTCGTGATGGAGCCTGTACAGGGAGAAGGCGGCTTTATTATTCCTTCGAAACGATTTGTGCAGCATGTCGCATCTTTTTGCAAAGAACACGGCATTGTTTTTGTGGCTGATGAAATTCAAACGGGTTTTGCCAGAACAGGCACCTATTTCGCAATTGAACATTTTGATGTTGTTCCTGATCTGATCACGGTTTCTAAATCACTTGCAGCGGGATTGCCGTTAAGCGGTGTGATCGGCCGTGCGGAAATGCTTGATGCAGCAGCGCCAGGGGAGCTGGGCGGCACGTATGCCGGCAGCCCGCTCGGGTGCGCGGCGGCTTTGGCTGTCTTGGATATTATTGAAGAAGAAGGGCTGAATGAGCGTTCTGAAAAAATTGGCAAAACGATTGAAAACAAGGCGTATGAGTGGAAACAAGAATTCCCGTTCATCGGTGACATCCGCAGACTCGGAGCAATGGCCGCAATCGAAATCGTCAAGGATCCTGACACGCGTGAGCCTGATAAAGCGAAAGCGGCAGCAATCGCGTCGTATGCGAATCAAAACGGATTGCTTTTGCTGACTGCGGGAATTAATGGCAATATCATCCGCTTTCTGACGCCGCTCGTCATCTCAGACAGCCTTCTGAATGAAGGACTCAGCATCTTGGAGGCGGGCCTGCGAGCTTAATTATTGGAAAGAAAACGGCTGGGTCTGCTATCATTTTAAGTAATCATGAAAAGAAGGGAATGTTCAATATGCCAGATCAATTAACGGTCTACAACCCGGCTACGGGCGAGGAGATCAAAACGATTCCTCAGCAATCAGCCAAAGAAGTAGAAGAAGCCATTGAACGTTCACATCAAGCGTTTAAAACGTGGTCTAAAACATCAGCGAACGAAAGAGCGTCTCTTTTGAAAAAATGGTATGAGCTGATTGTTGAACATAAAGAAGAACTTGCAGATTTAATTACAAAGGAAAACGGAAAACCGTATCAGGAAGCGGTCGGCGAGGTCCTGTACGGCGCAGGCTATATCGAATGGTTCGCAGAGGAAGCGAAGCGTGTGTACGGAAGAACTGTGCCTGCTCCGACAACCGGTAAACGAATTGTCGTCACACGCCAGCCAGTCGGCCCTGTTGCTGCCATCACGCCTTGGAATTTCCCGAATGCGATGATTACACGCAAAGCGGCACCTGCTCTTGCTGCCGGCTGTACGTTTATCATCAAGCCGGCGCCGGACACACCGCTGTCTGCCTATGAGCTTGCGCGCCTCGCATATGAAGCGGGCATTCCGAAGGACGTTCTTCAGGTAGTCATCGGCGATGGAGAAGAAATTGGAAATGTGTTCACAGGCAGTCCGAAAATCCGCAAAATCACGTTCACAGGATCAACGCCGGTAGGGAAAATCCTCATGAAAAATAGTGCGGACACCGTGAAACATGTTTCCATGGAGCTCGGCGGACATGCCCCGCTGATCGTGGATGAAGATGCAAACATAGACCTTGCCGTTGAACAGGCGATGGTGTCTAAATACCGAAACGCGGGCCAAACATGCGTATGTGCGAACCGCCTGATCGTCCATGAATCCATCAAAGATGAATTTGCGGCGAAACTGAGCGAGCAAGTGTCTAAGCTAAAAGTCGGAAATGGACTTGAAGAAGGCGTCAATGTCGGCCCGATTATCAACAAAAGAGGCTTCGAAAAAATCGTCAGCCAAATCGATGATGCGGTTGAAAAAGGTGCGAAAGTTCTCGCTGGGGGCACGTATGACCGAAACGATGACAAAGGCTGCTACTTCGTCAACCCGACAGTACTCGCAGATGTCGATACGTCCATGAATATCATGCATGAGGAAACATTCGGCCCGGTTGCACCGATCGTCACGTTTTCTGATATTGATGAAGCGATTCAGCTTGCCAACGATACACCGTACGGCCTGGCTGCTTACTTCTTCACAGAAAACTACCGCCGCGGCATCTATATTTCCGAAAACCTTGAGTACGGGATTATCGGCTGGAATGACGGCGGACCATCAGCGGTTCAAGCGCCATTCGGCGGAATGAAAGAAAGCGGCATCGGCCGCGAAGGCGGTTCGGAAGGCATCGAGCCTTATCTTGAAACAAAATATATGTCCATCGGTTTGTAAAAGAATGCAAGCTCCTGAGAGCTGCCGGATCTTCCGGCAGCTCTTTTTGCTGTTCCGGCGAATAAACCCAGCCATTCCAGACAAAATAACAGCAAATACATTTTGAAAGAAGGTTCCCCAACAATGGATTTATTATTGGCTCTTCTCCCGGCTTTGTTTTGGGGGAGCATTGTTCTCTTCAATGTGAAATTAGGCGGCGGGCCGTACAGCCAGACACTGGGAACGACGATCGGGGCGCTCATTGTTTCTATCGTTATTTACTTTTTTGTTCAGCCCGTTCTGTCACTGCGGATTTTTATTGTTGGAATCGTATCCGGCTTATTTTGGTCACTTGGGCAGGCCAACCAGCTGAAAAGCATTGAATTGATGGGTGTATCTAAAACAATGCCGATTTCCACAGGAATGCAGCTCGTTTCCACATCGTTGTTCGGTGTGATCGTGTTCCGCGAATGGTCAACACCGATTGCGATTACGCTTGGCATTCTCGCTCTGATCTTTATCATTGTGGGAATCATTCTCACATCTTTGGAAGATAAGAAGGATAAAACAGAGGGCGAGCCAAGCAACTTGAAAAAGGGCATTTTGATTCTCCTTGTCTCGACTCTTGGTTATTTGGTTTATGTCGTCGTGGCGAGATTGTTCAATGTGTCCGGCTGGTCCGCGCTGCTGCCACAGGCGATTGGCATGGTGGTTGGGGGGTTAGTTTTAACCTTTAGACACAAACCCTTTAACAAATATGCGATCAGAAATATTCTCCCAGGATTAATCTGGGCAGGCGGAAATATGTTTTTGTTTATTTCTCAGCCGAGAGTCGGTGTCGCAACAAGCTTTTCTCTCTCTCAAATGGGAATTGTCATTTCAACGCTCGGCGGCATTTTCATCCTGCGTGAAAAGAAAACAAAACGCCAGCTTATTGCGATTGCCATAGGGATTGCACTGATTATTGCGGCCGCTGTATTTTTAGGAATCGCCAAAACGAATTCATAACAATTGAGGAGGATGTATATGTATCCAGATTTAAAAGGAAAAGTCGTCGCCATTACAGGCGCTGCATCAGGTCTTGGGAAAGCCATGGCCCTTCGCTTCGGCAAGGAGCAGGCAAAAGTGGTTATCAACTATTATAGTGATAAACAGGATCCAAACGAGGTAAAAGAAGAGGTCATCAAGGCGGGCGGTGAAGCAGTTATCGTCCAAGGAGATGTCACGAAAGAGGAAGATGTAAAAAATATTGTGCAAACTGCCATTAAAGAGTTCGGCACACTCGATATTATGATTAATAATGCGGGACTTGAAAATCCTGTGCCATCTCACGAAATGCCGTTGAAGGATTGGGATAAAGTCATCAGCACGAACTTAACGGGCGCCTTTTTAGGAAGCCGTGAAGCGATTAAATATTTCGTAGAAAATGATATCAAGGGAAATGTCATCAACATGTCCAGTGTGCACGAAGTGATTCCTTGGCCGTTATTTGTCCACTATGCGGCAAGTAAAGGCGGGATAAAGTTGATGACAGAAACATTGGCGTTGGAATACGCGCCGAAGGGCATTCGCGTCAATAATATTGGGCCAGGCGCGATCAACACGCCAATCAATGCTGAAAAATTCGCTGACCCTAAACAGAAAGCTGATGTAGAAAGCATGATTCCAATGGGATATATCGGCGAACCGGAGGAGGTCGCCGCAGTAGCAGCCTGGCTTGCTTCGAAGGAAGCCAGCTACGTCACAGGCATCACGTTATTCGCGGACGGCGGTATGACACAATATCCTTCATTCCAAGCAGGACGCGGTTAAACAAAAAAAGCGACCCAGACATGACATCTGGATCGCTTTTTTATTACGCACGCTTTTTCTTTACAAGCGCTGCTATAGATAAAATAATGGCTGCCGCAGACAGCACAATCGCTGTGATGTCCAGAGCAGAAGAGCCCGATTCTTTGGAATCGTCCTCTGTTTTCGTAGCACCGTGCTCATCTGTCACTTGCTTTGCAGCGGTGATGTTTGTAATGGAATGAGGCGTATCCGCATCCTCGTCACCTGTCCACTCGACAATGCTGCCGTCTTTGTAATATTGGTATGCGTCCCAAGCTGCTTCCTCCGCTTTGTCAGGGTTTTTGGCAACAAAGGTAAACCGCTGGAACTGTCCTTCCTGAATGCCGCCGTCAGTCGCTTCCCACGTCACGGACACTGATTTGTCGTCGTGTTTCTGGGTGGATACCTTCCAGCCCGGAATTGGCTCGTATTGCTGGAATTCAACATCCTTCGGCATTTTGAGGACAACCTTTGTTGTCGGCTGATTTTTCTCAGAAGGAACCTTCATCGTATAAGTTTCCCAAGAGCCTGCAGCGGATTCAGCAGGCTTTACCGTAACGTGCGCACTGGCAGGGGCCGTAAAGAATAAGAGAGAGCCGACGATAGCCGGACATAGCGTGAATGCAATTTTCTTCAACAATTCAAACACTCCTTTAATGGGTCTTTGTAAACATGATATTGATTTCGTTAAAGTCTCCGGTCAGCCCGTGGACTTTGATCTTCCAGTTTCCCTTTTCATTAATGGATAGGTTTTCATCCTGAAAGACGCCTTTTGTTTTCTCTTTTAATTGAAACGTGCTTTTGTTTTCGCTGCCTGACAGGCCTGTTTTATAAATGGTTAACGTGATTTGCTGGATGTTTTTCACCGGTTCGCCGTTATGGTCAGTGACCCGCAGCTCAAATTCGTTTTTCCCTGGTTGGTTCGGGCTGATGCTGAGAGACACGCTTTGTCCGTTCTCAATCGCTTTCGTTTGGAAGAACGGTTCCGGCGCCGGCTCAGGCGGGCTTGGCAGGCTTGTAAACACGGCCGCTGTGATCAATACAGCGATGCCGATTGCCCATTCCATTTTGAGCGTTCGGCTGATTCCTGTGCGGCGCTGCTTTCTGGTGAGCAGAAAATGAAGCGCGCCTAAGACCAGCATCAACACAAACAGTCCGCTTTTTACTATAAGAGCTTGGCCGTACGCTGTATGGAACAGCGAATCCATTGATCGAATGATGAAAAATCCATTGAGCAAGCCTGAAAACAAAATGACGCCGACTGCAGTAAGCGCCCATGGGGAGAACCGGCTTACCGTTTCCCATGCGAGCGTTTTGTCAGGCTGCCTCCATTCTTTTGCGAGCAGCAAAACGAGTGCTGCTATTCCGCCAACCCAGATGGAAGCGGAAGATAAATGAAGGAAATCCATCAAAATGCCGACCGCTTTTTCTTCAACGACAGCAGCATGTCCGGTAAACGCTTTGGCAAGCAGGAGACCGAAAAAGAAAATGAGCGGCGCTGTCCAATAGCCAAAGGACGAAAAGCGTTTTTTGCGTATCACAGGGATCGCAGACAGTGCAAGCAGCACGTACAACAGGGCCTGTATGATCCAAATGGTGCCGCCTGCTGTCTCAAACAGAGTTTCTCTGATGTAGCCCGGCTGGAAGGCGCTGCCCCAGCCGCCGCCCGCGTTCGCTTTTGTCTGAATGGGAAGCTGAAGCAAAAGCGCCAGCCCCAATGCAGTGATCGAGACGATCAGGATACGTCTCGTCCGTTTGGCGAGTTGTTCTGGATCTCCTTTATACCAGAAGAGATGGAAGAAAACCGTCCCGATAAACAGAGATAAGGCTGTATACAGAATCGCGCGGTCTGCGGCTGTTGCCGGATTCAGCGCTGAACCGGCGGCTTTTTGGCTGCTGAATCCGCCGTCCGCTTTCCCGATGCTGAACGGAATGACGCCGGAAACTGGATGCCCGTCCGCGGACACGGCATTCCATTCCGCTCTGTACACATCATGCGGCAGATTCTTTTTCAGCTTCACTGTCATGATGTGATGATTATCTTTTTTGATTTCAGTCTTATCTGTATCCACCCGATCGCCGTTTGAATTATAGACTTTAATGTAATGAAATCCTTCTTCAACCGGTTCATTAAATTCGATTTCCACCTGTGAAGGGGCGCTTTTTAATTCGCTGTTTTCACCAGGTGAAGATTTGACAATATAGGCGTGAGCAAAGCTTGTTTTCGGCAGGAAAACAAGAAAAAGCAGAAGGATGATCCACCATCTGTTTCGCTTCATCACTCAGACACCACCTTCCGCTGTATATGTTGTGTTATTTCTTGGTGCAGGTGCAGCGTTTTTTTCTGTCTTGAAGCATGTCTTCCAGCGCCTGGTCGAAGGTGCGGACGGCTCCGCCGAATCCTTTTCGAAACCGTTCGGCATGGTCGAGTGTCGCAAACGGAATCGCCTGAGGCTGGCAGCAGTGCAGGTTTAGTTCAGCATTTACGACGAAATAAGCCGAACCGGCACTGACTGTTGTGTGTAACAGAAAATCTCTGCAAATCAAGTGTGAAACCTCTTCCGTTTTATCTGCGTACCGCAAAAACGCACAATGTGCGCAGCATAGCTGTTCAATGTCTTGGTTTACCGTAATCAGCTGAACCGAATGGGCTTGATTGACCGGCTTCAGACAATAGCTGCACATATGATCCGCTTGAGGTGTTCGGGCTGGGAGCGTGATGCCGCCGGCTGTTTTAATGACCTGATTTGACTGAACAAGCTGATTGACATCTCTGTATACTGTCATTTCTGAAACACCGAACCTTGCGCTGATATCAGAAATTCTGAGCGCGCCTTCTTCTTTCAGCCACTTCAGGATGTGTTGCTGTCTATTAATCGGAAGCATTCATACATCCCCTCCAAATAAGATCTATTTAAGCGTAGAGGATTTTAGAGACAGAGACAAGTAAGCTGATGATAAAAAATGTGAAAATGTGTTGAACAGCAACAAAACGAAACAGAAGGGACTCTGGTATAATAGACATATGGAATGGAAAGTGAGGAATACCCTATGGAAGAAACACGATGCCCGAACTGCGGCAAACCTTTGACAGGCGACATGGTCAGATCATCAAATGTGCCTTGTCAATTTCGCTGCGGACACTGCCGGGAACGGCTTCATGAATATAAAGTATCAGCTCCGATCATGCTGGTGTCATTAGCAGTCATCGTGCTGCTCATTTATCTTTTGCTGCTTCTCCGCAATGCGGCAGGCACAATGCTGCCGGCCGTACAGCACGTGCCGATGGCTGTTTTTGCGCTTGTGTGTGCCTATCCCGTTTTCATTGTGAGTGAGCGGATGATCGCCAAGTACGTGATTCAAAACGGAAACATTATTTATAGAGGAAAGAGAAAAGGCTCCTGATATCAGGGGTCTTTTTATTTTTAAAAAATTGTCACACCCTTGTGCCAAAGTCCTCTTTACTTTCAATTGTATAGGGACTGTAAGCGTTTTAACATAGAGTCAAAGGGAAGCATAATTCTCTGAACATCTTTTTATATCTTACAGCGACAAACAAACAGGGAGGGTTTATATATGCAGCAAGAACAGCAGCAAGGCGGCATGAAAGTGAAAGTGCAGCGCTTCGGCAGTTATTTGAGCGGAATGATCATGCCGAATATCGGCGCGTTTATCGCGTGGGGCATCATTACAGCGCTGTTTATTCCGGCGGGATGGTTTCCGAATGAACAGCTGAATACACTTGTCAGCCCGATGATCACATATTTACTGCCGCTTTTGATAGCGTATACAGGCGGAAAAATGATTTACGACCACCGCGGCGGAGTCGTCGGGGCAACAGCGGCAATCGGGGTGATTGTCGGGTCGGATATTCCAATGTTTTTAGGTGCAATGATCATGGGGCCGCTTGGCGGATACCTCATTAAACAGACTGATAAATTGTTCAAGGATAAAGTCAAACAAGGCTTTGAAATGCTGATCAACAACTTTACGGCAGGGATTGTCGGCGCGGTTTTAACGATTCTCGCGTTTTACGCCATCGGCCCAGTTGTCCTGACGTTAAACAAATTGCTGGCGGCCGGTGTGGAAGTTATTGTACACGCTAATTTACTGCCTGTAGCCAGCGTTTTTGTGGAACCGGCGAAAGTGTTGTTCCTAAACAACGCCATTAACCATGGAATCTTAAGCCCGATCGGAATCGAGCAGGCAGCCCAAACGGGAAAATCAATTCTGTTTTTAGTAGAAGCCAACCCTGGACCGGGACTCGGCATTTTGCTGGCGTACATGTTCTTTGGCAAAGGTTCTTCAAAATCAACGGCTCCCGGAGCGGCGATCATTCATTTCTTCGGCGGGATTCACGAGATTTACTTCCCGTACATTTTGATGAAACCGGCCCTGATTCTGGCAGCTATTGCCGGCGGAGCAAGCGGACTCTTAACGTTCACGATCTTTAATGCCGGACTTGTCGCAGCATCGTCACCGGGAAGCATTATCGCATTGATGGCGATGACGCCAAGAGGCGGCTACTTCGGCGTATTGGCGGGTGTATTGGTCGCTGCGGCTGTTTCGTTCATCGTATCAGCAGTGATCCTGAAATCTTCAAAAGCAAGCGAAGAAGACCTCGCTGCCGCAACTGAAAAAATGCAGTCCATGAAGGGGAAGAAAAGCCAAGCAGCCGCAGCTTTAGAAGCGGAACAAACCAAAGCTGAGGAAGCGTCTGAGCTGTCTCCTGAAAGCGTAAATAAAATTATCTTTGCATGTGATGCGGGAATGGGATCGAGCGCCATGGGAGCATCCATCTTAAGAAACAAAGTGAAAAAAGCAGAGCTTGACATCAGTGTGACCAATACGGCCATTAACAATCTGCCAAGCGATGCTGACATTGTCATCACCCACAAAGATTTAACAGATCGCGCGAAAGCAAAGCTGCCGAACGCGACGCACATATCAGTGGATAACTTCTTAAACAGCCCGAAATATGACGAGCTGATTGAAAAGCTTAAAAAGTAATCTCATAGAAAGAGAGTGATACTCATGCAAGTACTCGCAAAGGAAAATATTAAACTCAACCAAACGGTATCTTCAAAAGAAGAAGCCATCAAAATGGCTGGCCAGACGCTGATTGACAACGGCTATGTGACAGAGGATTACATTAGCAAAATGTTTGAAAGGGAAGAAACGTCTTCTACTTTTATGGGGAATTTCATTGCCATTCCACACGGCACCGAAGAAGCGAAAAGCGAGGTGCTTCACTCAGGAATCTCAATTATACAGATTCCTGATGGTGTCGAGTACGGAGAAGGCAACACGGCAAAAGTGGTATTCGGCATTGCGGGCAAAAATAATGAGCATTTAGACATTTTGTCTAACATCGCCATTATCTGCTCAGAAGAAGAAAATATTGAACGCCTAATCTCTGCTAAAAGCGAAGAAGATTTGATCGCCATTTTCAACGAGGTGAACTGACATGATCGCCTTACATTTCGGTGCGGGAAATATCGGGAGGGGGTTTATCGGCGCACTGCTTCACCACTCCGGCTATGATGTGGTGTTTGCGGATGTGAACGATACGATGGTCAGCCTCCTCAATGAAAAAAAGGAATACACAGTGGAGCTGGCAGAAGAGGGGCATTCATCAGAGGTAATCGGTCCGGTCAGTGCCATCAATAGCGGCAGCCAGCTGGAGGAGCTGTATCGGCTGATCAATGAGGCGGCGCTCATCACAACAGCAGTTGGCCCGAACGTGCTGAAGCTGATTGCTCCGTCTATCGCAGAAGGGTTAAGACGAAGAGACGCTTCAAACACACTGAATATCATTGCCTGCGAAAATATGATTGGCGGGAGCAGCTTCCTGAAGAAAGAGATATACAGCCATTTAACAGAAGGTGAGCAGGAGTCCGTCAGTGAAACGGTCGGTTTTCCGAATTCCGCCGTTGACCGGATCGTGCCGATTCAGCATCATGAAGATCCGCTCAAAGTATCGGTTGAACCATTTTTTGAATGGGTCATTGATGAATCAGGCTTTAAAGGGAAAACACCAGTCATAAACGGCGCGCTATTTGTTAATGATCTGACGCCGTACATCGAAAGAAAGTTGTTTACAGTCAACACCGGACACGCGGTGACAGCGTATGTCGGCTATCAACGCGGACTCAAAACGGTCAAAGAAGCAATCGATCATCCGGAAATCCGCCGTGTCGTTCATTCGGCGCTGCTTGAAACCGGTGACTATCTCGTCAAAACGTATGGCTTTAAGCAAACCGAACACGAACAATATATCAAAAAAATCATCGGACGCTTTGAAAATCCATTCATTACGGACGATGTAACCCGCGTGGCGAGATCACCTCTCAGAAAACTGGGAGAGAATGATAGACTCGTAGGCCCGGCAAAGAAAATAAAAGAGCCGAATGCACTGGCGGAAGGGATTGCCGCAGCATTGCGCTTCGATTTCACCGGTGACCCTGAAGCGGTTGAACTGCAAGCGCTGATCGAAGAAAAAGGATACAGCGGCGTACTTCAAGAGGTGTGCGGCATTCAGTCCCATGAACCGCTGCACGCCATTGTTTTAAAGAAACTCAATCAATAACCGACCACCCGTGCAATGTCACGGGCTTTTTTTACCATCTCGCAATCTAGTATAATAGAAAACGCTTACGACAACAGGGGAAGGAGAATGACGATGAAACAATTCGAGATTGCGGCAATACCGGGAGACGGAGTAGGAAGAGAGGTTGTAGCGGCTGCTGAGAAAGTGCTTCATACAGCGGCTGAGGTGCACGGAGGTTTGTCATTCTCATTCACGGCTTTTCCATGGAGCTGTGATTATTACATGGAGCACGGCGAAATGATGCCTGAAGACGGAATACATACGCTTACTCAATTTGAAGCGGTTTTCTTGGGAGCCGTCGGAAATCCGAAGCTGGTTCCCGATCATATTTCGTTATGGAGGCTGCTGCTGAAAATCCGGAGGGAGCTTGAGCTCTCCATTAATATGAGACCCGCCAAACAAATGGCGGGCATTACGTCGCCGCTTCTGCATCCAAATGATTTTGACCTCGTGGTGATTCGCGAGAACAGTGAAGGTGAATACAGTGAAGTCGGCGGACGCATTCACAGAGGCGATGATGAAATCGCCATTCAGAATGCCGTATTTACGAGAAAAGCGACAGAACGTGTCATGCGCTTTGCCTTCGAATTGGCGAAAAAACGGCGCGGCCATGTGACAAGTGCCACAAAGTCTAATGGCATTTATCACGCGATGCCGTTTTGGGATGAGGTCTTTCAGCAGACTGCCGCTGATTATAGCGGAATCGAAACGTCATCCCAGCATATTGATGCGTTGGCCGCTTTTTTTGTAACGCGTCCGGAAACGTTTGACGTCATTGTGGCGAGCAACCTGTTCGGTGATATTTTAACGGACATCAGCTCAAGCCTGATGGGAAGTATCGGTATTGCGCCGTCTGCGAACATCAACCCATCCGGCAAATATCCGTCCATGTTCGAACCGGTTCACGGCTCAGCTCCCGACATTGCCGGCCAGGGCCTTGCCAATCCAATCGGCCAGATTTGGACAGCGAAGCTGATGCTTGACCATTTCGGAGAGGAAGAACTGGGAGCAAAGATCCTGGATGTGATGGAACGAGTAACAGCTGACGGCATCAAAACACGCGACATTGGCGGACAAAGCACAACGGCTGAGGTTACGGACGAAATCTGTATGCGTTTAAGAAAACTTTGATGAAACAGGGCGGGGCAGTTTTTCTGCCTCGTTTTTTATGATGGAAAGCGTTTTGAAGAAGAGTGCCCTGTCAAAATAAACCGACTCAGGATTGGCAAAGCCATGAAGAGCATCGAATTGATAAATCTCCAAATCGGGATGCTGTTTTTCCCTCAGTTTTTTGATAAGAACCGCAACATCAAACGACGGTTCATATGAAGGGAAAAACAATAGGACCGGGCAGGCTGGCACGTGATGAAGAGAATCGCGTATCCGGGAACCGTAATAACAAACAGCTCCGCTCACCTCAGGCATACTGCTGCATTTCCATGCGATCGTCGCGCCCGCGCTGAATCCAATCACAAAGATGCGCCGTCCCGCGTTTTGCCTGATCACGTTCTGAATGATGGTTTCTCCTGTTTTCAGCCGTTCATGTTTTGTAAACTGTTCGTATGCTGTTTTTTCCTCTTGCAGTGAGTAGACTTCACCATCTCCGAGCAGGTTGGGCGTTATCACATCATATCCAGCCATTTTGATCAGCCGGCCCATCTTTTTCATATGGATGTTTACACCGTATATTTCGTGTGCGAGAATGATGAGCGGTTTTTGGGACATAACAGGCTCCTTTTGCGTTTTTTCCATTATATCCTATCGTTGAGCTGTAGGCTGATATATAATAGTCAAAAAAGGAGAAATAGAATGAATTCATTATCTTTGCCTCACCGCTATCCGTTTTTGTTTATTGATGGAGTGACGGAAAGCGAGCCCGGCAAACATGCGGCCGCCTATAAGCTGATTAGTGAGAACGACTGGTTTATCACTGACACGCAAACAGAAATGCCGTTTTCACTAGTGATTGAAGCACTTGCGCAAACGGCGGCTTTTACAGGGATTACAGATGAGAACAGCTTGGGGTTATTGTCTTCTGTGAAGAAAGCGGAAAAGCTGGGCGCGGCCGTGCCCGGTGACCGGCTTGATCTTTTGTTTGAAGTCACGCGCAATCGGCGCGGGTTTGTGTTTGGACATGCCAAGGCGTCAGTAGGCGGGCAGCCTGTTGCTGAAGCTGAAATCGGCATTTATATTGAAAAATGAAAAAACCCTTCACAACGATTTGTGAGGGGTTCTATTATTTCGTATCGTAATCCCGTTCGCTCTGTGAGTCATCTCTTTGCTGGCGTTTGTGTTTTTCATCATTCATATTTTCCTTAAGCTCTTCATTCGGAATCGGATCGGTTAAGTCGTTGTGCTCGGGGTTTTCGTTTGGTTTGTTTTGCTGTTTTCTTTCTGTCATGTTTAATCACCTCACCGTTTGTTTTCCTCTTATCAGCGCACCTCAAACATGTGAAATCGCTTTTTTGTTCCGCTGGGTATAATGTATTAGAATAGAAAGAAGAACAACTAAAAGGCAAAGAGAGGTACATATATGTCTATTCAAAGAGAAGATGTAGATATCAAGCTGATCGCAATTGATATGGATGGAACGCTGCTTAATGACGAGCAGCTGATCTCGGATGAAAACCGTAAAGCCATTCGTGAAGCCGAGGATAAGGGAGTGTACGTGGTGATCAGCACGGGCCGGACACTGATGACGTGCCGGGAGCTGGCGGAATCGCTGAAGCTGTCATCCTTTTTAATCACGGCAAATGGCAGCGAAATATGGGATTCGAATTTTAATTTGGTGGAACGCAAGCTGCTCCATACAGATCATATTCAAATGATGTGGGATTTGCGGAATAAGCACAACACCAATTTCTGGGCTTCTACGGTGAATAAGGTATGGAGAGGTGAGTTCCCGGAAAATATTACGGACCATGAATGGCTCAAATTCGGCTTTGACATTGAGGATGACGACATCCGAAACGAAGTGCTGGAGGAGCTGAGAAAAAACAAAGAGCTCGAAATCACAAATTCAAGCCCGACAAACATTGAAGTCAACGCGCTTGGCATCAACAAAGCCGCAGCGCTTGCGAAGGTTTCTGAAAAACTCGGCTTTACGATGGAGAATGTGATGGCGATGGGTGACAGCCTTAATGACATCGCGATGATCAAAGAAGCGGGTCTGGGCGTCGCGATGGGCAATGCGCAAGACACCGTGAAAGAAACGGCTGATTGGATCACGGATACAAATATTGAGGATGGTGTCGCTAAAGCGATTCGCCATTGGGTACTATAAAAAAAGGGAGTCCTAAGATGGACTCTCTTTTTTTAGTTTGGCAGGTTTTCTTGTGGGACCATGGTAGGTTTTCTGACAAAAGTATTTCACAAACTGATATGATTGAATTATAATGAAGCAAAGTTCAAAAATTCGGAATAGTCGTTCCGAATTTTGGAACAATAAATACATAAAGCATATCGTATGCTTTGGCAGGAGGGATTCTGTGTTTCAGATTGATTTGAACTGTGATTTAGGAGAAAGCTTCGGAGCCTATACGATAGGCCTTGACCAAGATATTTTAGAGTATGTCACATCAGCGAACATCGCATGCGGATTTCATGCAGGAGATCCCGGTGTCATGCGGAAAACCGTCGCGCTTGCGGCAGAAAAAGGCGTGAAAATTGGCGCACATCCGGGCTTGCCGGATTTACTCGGCTTTGGGCGCCGCAATATGGCGATTTCTCCTGAGGAAGCGTATGATCTCGTCGTCTATCAAATTGGCGCGCTCTCTGGTTTTCTAAAAGCAGAGGGACTTCACATGCAGCACGTCAAGCCTCATGGCGCTTTATATAATATGGCGGCAGTCGATCAAAAGCTGTCGGACGCCATCGCGAAAGCTGTCTATAAGGTTGATCCTGGACTGATTCTTTTCGGTCTTGCTGAGAGCGAGCTCGTAAAAGCGGGAGAACGGATCGGACTTCAGACGGCAAATGAAGTGTTCGCCGATAGAACATACCAAGCGGACGGCACGCTGACACCGCGCTCCCAGCCGGACGCACTCATTGAAAGTGATGATGCCGCTGTCACCCAGGTGATCAAAATGGTGAAAGAAGGGGCGGTTAAATCTCAGCAAGGGCATGATGTGTCATTAAAAGCAGATACCGTTTGCATCCATGGAGATGGAGCCCACGCGCTGACATTTGCGCAAAAAATCAGAAAAGAGCTCAAAGCGGCAGGAATTGAAGTGACAGCTATTTCAGCACAGAAGTCAACATAAAGGAGGAACAATAGATGGGGCAACAGAAAAAAACAGCAGAAAAAAAAGCGGGCAGCTGGTCATTGCTGATGGGTGCTGCCTTTTTAATGGCCACTTCGGCGATCGGCCCAGGTTTCCTGACACAAACCGCAACATTCACAAACACACTCGCGGCAAGCTTCGGTTTTGTCATCTTAATCTCTATTATTTTAGATATTTTCGCCCAAACCAATGTTTGGCGCATTATCGCAGTGTCTGGAAAACGCGGTCAGGAAATTGCGAATATGGTGCTTCCGGGACTGGGGTATTTCATCGCCATTCTCGTCGTGCTTGGCGGACTAGCTTTTAATATCGGGAATATCGGAGGTGCCGGTCTCGGACTCCAAGTTCTGTTCGGCATTACACCAGAAACAGGCGCTTTGATCAGTGCTGTCGTTGCCATTTTCATCTTTTTAATCAAAGAAGCAGGAAAAGCGATGGACCGCTTTACGCAAATTGCGGGCTTTGCCATGATCATCTTAACGCTGTACGTCGCAATCACGTCTGCACCGCCAGTCGGACAGGCTGTGGCAAACACCTTTGCCCCTGAACAAATCAGTATATTCGCAATTGTAACACTAGTCGGCGGGACAGTTGGCGGATACATCACGTTTGCTGGGGGACACCGCTTACTGGATGCTGGCATTAAAGGAAAGGAAGCGATTCCGCAGGTGACAAAAAGCTCAGTTGCCGGAATTTTAATTACATCTGTTATGCGAATTGCCCTTTTCTTAGCTGTGCTCGGCGTTGTTTCAAAAGGCCTGCATATTGACGAAAGCAACCCGGCGGCCTCAGTGTTCCAGCTGGCAGCGGGAAATGTCGGTTATAAAATTTTCGGATTGATCATGTGGTCTGCGGCCATTACCTCTGTTATCGGGGCAGCTTATACGTCTGTTTCGTTCTTTAAAACCTTTTCTCCGAAAATTGAAAGGAATTCACGCGGCATTATTATCGGCTTTATCGTGATTTCTACGTTAGCTTTTGTCACAATCGGACAGCCTGCGAAAATTCTCGTGCTTGTCGGATCACTGAATGGCTTAATTCTGCCGATTGCGCTAGGAACGCTGCTTATTGCCGCATATAAGAAAAAGATTATTGGTGATTATAAGCATCCGCTTTGGCTGACCGTTTCAGGTGCACTTGTTGTGGTCGTAATGGCGATTATGGGAGTCTACACGTTATTTACACAACTTCCTCAATTGTGGAGCTGATAAAGGTGGAGCAATTAAACAAAATGGCGCCGAAGGATGTGCGCGCCTTGATACGAGAGGGAAAAATAACCGGGCCGACTGCAGGAATGTCCGGCGGCTATGCCCAAGCGAATCTTGTGATTTTGAAGAAAGACCTTGCGTTTGACTTCCTGCTGTTTTGCCAGCGGAATCAAAAACCCTGTCCTGTGCTGGATGTGACAGAAGCGGGTTCGCCAGTGCCATCGCTGGTCGCGCCGGATGCTGATATCAGAACGGACTTTCCAAAATACCGTATTTACAGGCAGGGTATCTTGACGGAAGAAGTATCTGATATTACGCCATACTGGGAGGATGACTTTGTCGGCTTTCTGATCGGATGCAGTTTCTCTTTTGAACAGGCGCTGATCAATAATGGAATAGCTGTCCGGCATATTGATGAGGGGACAAACGTCCCGATGTATCAAACGAATATCGATTGTGTTCCGGCAGGAGCGTTTCAAGGACAGATAGTTGTCAGCATGAGACCCGTTCCAGAACGGCTGGCTGTACGCGCTGCACAAGTGACCTCACGTTTTCCGGCTGTGCACGGAGGACCGATCCATATCGGCAATCCAGGAGCAATCGGCATTCGCGATCTGGACAAGCCGGATTTCGGAGATGCCGTTTCCATTCGTGAAGGCGAGGTTCCTGTTTTTTGGGCGTGCGGGGTGACACCACAAGCCGTGGCTATGAATGTAAAACCTGAAATGGTCATCACACATGCGCCGGGGCACATGCTCATCACAGATATTCGAGACGAGTCGCTTGCGGTGCTGTAACCTCTCGTCCTCCAAATGAACGAGAAATAAAAAGAGGTGAGAAAGATGACTGAACGATTTCAAATCGAGCAGCTCGGTGATTCTGCAATGATGATCCGATTTGGAGAAGAAATAAACGAGCAGGTTAACGGCCTTGTCCATGCCGCGGCCGCTTACATAGAAGAACAGCCATTTCCGGGATTCATTGAATGCATCCCGGCTTTTACAAGTCTGACGGTATTTTATGATATGTATGAAGTGTACAAGCATTTGCCTCAAGGCATAAGCTCACCTTTTGAGAAGGTCAAGCGCGATGTCGAAGAACGGCTGAAGGAAATAGCCACAGACTATGAGAACAACCGCCGCATTGTAGAAATTCCCGTCTGCTATGGCGGTGAATTCGGGCCGGATTTAGAAGAGGTGGCGAAGATCAATCAGCTGTCACAGGAGGAAGTCATCGACATTCATACAAACGGCGAATATGTGGTGTATATGCTTGGCTTTGCACCTGGTTTTCCTTTTTTAGGCGGGATGTCCAAACGTATTGCCGCTCCAAGGAAATCTTCGCCAAGGCCGTCGATTCCCGCCGGTTCAGTTGGAATTGCGGGAATGCAAACAGGTGTTTATCCGATTTCAACGCCGGGCGGCTGGCAGCTGATCGGCAAAACGCCGTTGGCTCTGTTCCGGCCGCAGGAAAACCCGCCGACGTTATTGAGGGCGGGAGATATTGTTAAATTCGTACGCATCTCAGAGGATGACTATCACGCCTATAAGGAGGAGTCCAATTGAGCATGAAAGTGGTAAAGCCCGGACTGCTCACAACGGTTCAGGATATAGGCAGAACGGGGTATCAAAAATACGGCGTTCTGGCAAGCGGAGCCATGGACACGGTTTCGCTGCGCATTGCCAATCTGCTGATCGGCAACAGCGAAAATGAAGCCGGTCTTGAAATTACGCTGATGGGGCCCGGTCCGTCGTTTTATTTTTCAAAAACGACGTTGATTGCGGTGACAGGGGCGGACTTCACTTTGCGTATTAATGACGAAGAAGCGCCTTTATGGAAGCCTCTGCTCGTCAAGGAAAACAGCACGGTCAGCTTTGGTCCCTGCAAACTCGGCAGCCGTGCGTATTTAGCAACAGCCGGCGGCTTCGATGTGCCTGCCGTCATGGAAAGCAAAAGCACGTACGTCAGAGCAGGGATCGGCGGACTTCATGGCAGAGCGCTTCAAAAGGAAGATGAACTATCCATTGGAGAGACGTCATCTCTTTCGCAAACCATTCTTTCCCGATTAAGCCCGCAGCTTGGAAAGCAGGGATTTGCAGCGCCGAAATGGTCGGTCAGCCGCGGGAGGTTTCTGCCATTGAAAAAGAATCCTGTCATTCGGGTGCTGGAAGGAAAACAATTCGGCTTTTTTACAGAAAAATCGAAAACGCGTTTTTATGAAGAAACATTTCGTGTCACGCCACAGTCCGACCGTATGGGCTACAGGCTCAAAGGAGAACCGCTCGCACTGAAGGCACCACTAGAGATGGTGTCAGAAGCGGTTTCGTTTGGAACAGTTCAGGTGCCGCCTGACGGCAACCCGATTATCCTGCTTGCAGACCGGCAAACGACCGGCGGCTATCCGAGGATCGCGCATATCATATCCGCTGATCTTCCGATTGTCTCCCAAATCATGCCGGGCGAGCACGTCCAGTTTGAGCCTGTATCCCTTCAGGAAGCGGAAGCGCTTGCGATTGAACGGGAACAGCATATAAAAGAACTGAAAACGAGAATGAAGATGGAATGGCTGACATAACAAAGGAGATGAATGATGCAGAATAAAAACAAAACCGTAGTCAAATCTATGGCTCTGCTTAATTTGTTTTTGCATGAACCAAGTCTTACCTTAAGTGAACTGGTATCGCTGTCAGGTATGCCGAAAACCTCTGTTCACCGGATGGTCAGCTCTTTGGAGGAAATGGGATTCCTCAATCGGGATTTGTCCGGCGCTTATTCGCTGGGACTGGTGTTTTTGGAATTCGGACAGCTCGTTGCTGACAGGCTGGATATCAGAAAAATAGCGAAACCGGTGATGGAAGAGCTGTGCCGGGAAGTGGATGAGGCCGTGCAATTGATCATGAGGGACGGCAATGAAGCGATATACGTTGAGAAAATAGAAGGGACACAGACTGTGCGGTTGTACACGGCGATCGGCAGGCGCTCTCCTCTGTACGCTGGAGCGTGCGCCAGAAGCATTTTGTCCTTTCTTCCCCGTGAAGAAATCGAAACATACATCAAACAAACGGAGCTCATTTCAATTGGCTCCGGCACGATTACCGATCCCGAAAAACTGCTGCAGGAGATTGATGCCTCTATACAAAATGGCTATACCGTCAGCTATTCAGAGCTCGAAAACTATACAGCGGCCATCGGCGCCCCGATCTTTAACCATAAGCGTCAGGTGGCAGCCGGCATCAGCATTGCAGGCTTTGAAGCGAGATTTACAGAAGACAGGCTGCCTTATTTAACAGAAAAGGTGAAGGATGCCGCTTTACAGATTTCCAGAAAAATAGGGTATTCATAAGTAGCCGATCTTTTCTCCGCTGCGTACATTAACGTATCGACGTTCAGGAGTGGAGGAAAGAACATGGTGTTTCGATATATAGCACTGGGGGATTCTTTGACGACGGGGAGAGGCTCCGGGCTGTTTTCTCCCGGCTTCGTCCAACGTTTCGGAGACATGATGGAAGCCGACTTGAAAACAAAAACGGCAATATCCATCTTTGCCAAATCAGGCTTAAATACAGAAGAAATTCTGGGGCTCCTGTCATATCCCTATGTGCAAAAATGCATTCAAGATGCTGGCATGATAACCATCACAGGGTGCGGAAACGATCTCATCGATTCGGTCTTAGCCTACCAAACGTCTAAGGATGAAACGATTTTCAGCCGTGTATCCGCCCATTGCCATGAGAATTTTGAAAAGATGATTGCGAAAATCGCTGAGATCAAAGGAGAAAACCCGTCCCCGTACGCCATCCGTGTGTTCAACTTATACAATCCGTTTCCCGAAATTGATATCGCTGGTAAATGGATCACATCCTTTAATTCACATTTAGAAACACTTGCATCAGCACCCCATGTCAAAATCGCGGATGCCTACAGCATCTTCAAAGGCAAAGAACAGGAATATCTGTCCTTTGACGGTGTCCATCCGAACAGCAAAGGCTATCAAGCGATGGCTGAAGCAGTTCACAAGTTAGGCTATAAAGAATTGTCAGTTTCATAGAAAACGCGCCTTATGACAGGGCGCGTTTTTTATGTGTGAATGAAATATTAAAAGAAACTTAAAATTCTCTGTCTTCTGTTCTACAGACAAAAAAAGTGCGCTAGAATAATGGAGGACGTAGGCAAAAATAGCCATAACGTTCAATATTTCGTATATAAGGAAGGATGGTCCTTTTGTTTCGGATTTTTAAAATGTCTTTTGCGGTTATCATTATTGTACTGGCGCTTATTGCTTTTAAATATACGGAACACACCTCTGTTATCCAATCGGTCATGCTCGTCTTTCTTGGCGCCGTTATGTTTATGCAGGGGCTTGAAGAGCGCAAAAAAGAAAACGACGGCTCAGGCGCTTTCAATATTTATACCGCCGTTTTCGTATGGTCTGTCTCTCTCATCGGTTTTACACTTCATATTATATAAATCTATTACACATCCTTAAAATGCTCGACCGTCGGGAACGGGGTATAGAACCGATGAAGCAAGGCTTTCCACTCTTGATACTCTGAAGAACCGCGAAAGCCTTCCGTATGGTCCTCAAGTGTTTCCCATTCCACAAGCAGCAGATATTTATGTGTTTCTTCCATGCATTTTGATAACGAGTGAGTGATATAGCCCTTCATGCCGGAAATAATCGGCGCCGCTTGCCGGAACGCCTCCTCAAACTCTTGTTCAAGCCCTTCTTTAATGTGAAGCATTGCTGCCTCTCTGACCATGTCATCCCTTCTTTCCTTCTTTTCAAATAGTCTACAGCAAATGACAGGATATTTCTGCAAAATCGAAGAACCTTTTCCTTCATTTTCAAAAAAATCTTGCACGCACCAATTCATTTAAGAGAAAATAATAAGTGGAAGGCAGGGGAAAGTCATGTTAAAAAAGTGTATTCTACTAGTATTTCTATGCGTCGGATTGATTGGGTTAATCGGATGCTCCAAGACAGATTCACCAGAGGATCGCATGGAAGCATTCGTGAAACAGTGGAACAGTCAGCAATTCGATGACATGTATCAAAGCCTGACTAAAGGTGTCAAAAAAGAAATCTCCAAAAAAGATTTCGTCAACAGGTATAAAACCATCTATGAGCAGGCAGGCGTAAAACATCTGAAAGTCACTGCGGGAGAAGTGGATGAAGACGATAAAGACAACAAGACGATGAAGCACATCCCGTATAAAGTCAGCATGGATACAAATGCGGGCAAGGTCAGCTTCAAAAATACCGCTGTGCTGAAATTAGAAAAAACAGATGACGAGGAGTCATGGAATATAGATTGGGACCCATCGTTTATTTTCAAGCAGCTGGCTGATGACAAAACGGTACAAATTATGAGCATTGAACCAAAACGCGGCCAAATCTACGATAAAAACGGGAAAGGCTTAGCCATCAATACAGATGTTCCAGAAATCGGAATTGTTCCCGGAGAGCTTGGCGACAAAAAAGAAAAAGTCATAAAAGAGCTCGCGAAAAAACTTGATTTGACTGAAGACGATATCAAGAAAAAGCTGGATCAAGGCTGGGTGAAGGACGATTCGTTTGTGCCGGTCAAAAAGGTCAAGCCGGACCAGCAAAAATTAGTGTCTGAGGCGACGTCATTACAAGGTGTAACAAGAACGAATGTCAGCTCCCGCTATTATCCGTATGGTGAAAAGACAGCCCATTTGACAGGCTATGTCCGCGCCATCACTGCGGAAGAACTGAAGAAAAAGAAAGACGGAATGTACAGCGATACGTCTAACATCGGCATCGCCGGACTTGAAAATGTGTATGAAGACAAGCTAAGAGGCACAACCGGATGGAAAATCTACGTGCCGCAAACTGGAGAAGTCATCGCTGAAAAGAAAGCGAAGGACGGCGAGGATCTTCATCTTACAATTGATATCAAAACGCAAACGAAGTTGTATGATGAACTGAAGGATGACAGCGGGACGGCAGTCGCGCTGCAGCCGAAGACAGGCGAAACACTCGCACTTGTCAGCGCGCCTTCTTACGATCCAAACGGATTTATTTTCGGCTGGAGCGATAAGGAATGGAAAAAACTAAACAAAGATAAAAACAATCCATTTTCAGCGAAATTCAACAAAACATACGCACCGGGTTCTACAATTAAACCGATTGCGGCTGCCATCGGGATCAAAAACGGCACCCTAAAAGCGGATGAGAAGAAAACAATCAAAGGAAAAGAGTGGCAAAAAGATTCGAGCTGGGGCGGCTATTCAGTGACACGTGTGTCAGAGAGCCTTCAGCAAGTTGATCTTGAAAATGCCCTCATTACGTCAGACAATATTTATTTTGCACAGAACGCGCTTGATATGGGAGCGGACACCTTCACAAAAGGCTTGAAAACGTTCGGCTTCTCAGAGGATATTCCATATGAATTCCCGATCCAGCAATCGTCTATCGCAAATGACAAGCTCGATTCAGACATTTTGCTTGCTGATACGGGGTACGGACAAGGGCAAATGCAAATGTCTCCGCTTCACTTGGCGGCTGCTTACACGCCATTTGTCGACAACGGAGATCTTGTCAAACCGACGCTAATCAAAAAAGATTCGCAAACAGCTGATGTTTGGCACAAGCAAGTTGTCACGAAGGAAGGAGCGGCAGACATTACAAAAGGACTGAAGGGCGTTGTGGAAGACGAGCGTGGATCAGCGTATCAGCCTGTCGTGAAAGGAATCACCGTTGCCGGAAAAACAGGAACAGCCGAGCTGAAAACATCTAAAGATGATAAAGACGGCGCTGAAAATGGCTGGTTCGTCGGCTACGATTATAAAAACAAAGACCTGCTTGTCGCCATGATGATCCAAAATGTGCAGGACCGCGGTGGCAGCCACTATGTTGTTGAGAAAGCGAAAAAGCAATTTCAATCGAATTAAAATGCCTTTTTGACAGGAGCGAAAGGAAAAAGGGGATCTGAGGCCGAATGAACTAATAAGGGGCAAAACCCGGTTTATACAAAGAAAAGAGGGATTTTGCATGCAGCGTATTCAATTGGCGGAGGATCTTCAATTTTCAAGAGTCGTACACGGGCTTTGGCGGCTGAATGAATGGAACTATTCAGATGCCGAGCTGCTCAGCCTCATTGAATGGTGTATCGATCACGGCATCACAACCTTTGATCATGCGGATATTTACGGAGGCTATACGTGCGAAAAACTGTTTGGAAATGCCCTTGCCCTTTCGCCCGGATTAAGGGAAAACATAGAGCTGGTCACAAAATGCGGCATTGTTCTTGAATCACCTGAACGTCCCGCACACAAATCGCATCATTATAACACAAGCAAATCACATATTTTGGCATCTGTTGAGCAATCCCTTTTAAACCTTAGAACGGATTATATCGACGTACTGCTGATTCACAGACCTGACCCGCTCATGGATCCGGAGGGAGTAGCAGAGGCGTTTCAGGCGCTAAAATGCTCCGGCAAGGTCAGGCACTTCGGCGTTTCAAATTTTAAAGATCACCAGTATCGCATGCTGGAATCGTATTTGCCTGAGAAGCTCGTGACCAACCAAATTGAGCTTTCTGCATATGAATTAGAAAATGTTCTGGACGGCACTTTGAACTTGTGCCAAGAAAAACGGATTTCGCCGATGGCTTGGTCACCGCTGGCAGGCGGCAAAGTTTTCACTGGTGACACGGAAAAAGACCGCCGTGTCCGCTCGGCGCTCGAATCTGTTCAGGCGGAAATCGGCGCCGCTTCATTGGACGAGGTGATGTACGCATGGCTGTTCACGCATCCGGCCGGCATCATGCCGATTGTCGGAAGCGGAAAACGCGAGCGGATTTCCGCCGCAGTAAACGCTTTGGCATACAAGCTTGACCATGATCAGTGGTTCCGTATTTTTACAGCCGTACAGGGTTACGATATTCCTTAACAAAAAGCACCAGCTTAGCAGCTGGTGCTTTTTCAATATTGTCACACCGCTTAGTGCCAAATTACCATTTATAAGTGATTGAAACTCACTTGAAAGCGTTTTATATTATAAAGAAAACCTCTCTTTTTCCTCTCCTGTATCTCCTTGCGACTTCATCCGCACATCATGACTGTCTAGGAGGCCTTTTTTATGTATATGACTGCCAGAGAACAAAAGCTTTTAAAGCACTTGTTATTACAAAATCGATATGTAACCGTAACTGAGCTTGCTGAGCTGATGGAAGTCAGCACGAGAACCATTCACAGGGAGCTCAAATCAATTAAGCCGCTGATGGAAACTGTTGGGCTTACGCTCGATAAGCAGCCTGGAAAAGGGCTGAAGGCAGTGGGAAGTCCCGAAGATAAACAAAAGCTGCTTACCGATTTATCATATGAACAGCATGAATACAGCGCGGACGAACGGAAACTGCTCATTCTCTGTTCGTTATTAGAGTCTCAGGAACCCGTCAAGCTGTACACGCTAGCTCATGACCTGCAGGTGACGAATGCCACGGTCAGTTATGATTTAGACGAGCTGGAGAAATGGATTTCTCCCTTCGGATTGACACTGATCCGTAAAAGAGGTTTTGGCATCCAACTCATAGGACCGGAGAATGCAAAACGTAAAATTGTCGGCAACCTGATTGTGAACCGCCTCGACATCCAAATGTTTTTGGAAGCGGTTGAATTAAACATCAAAGGTAAAGCAGATTCTTCAGAGTCAGAGAAAATGTTTGGTGTAGTCAGCAAAGGCGAGCTGTTAAAAATGGAGCGTATCCTATTTCAGCTGAAAGAAGAAATCGCCTTTTCATTGTCCGACAGCTCTTATATAGCGCTCGTCGTCCATCTGACGTTTGCGATCGAACGGATCAAGCTTGGGGAAACCATCACCATGGAGGAAAATGAGCTTGAGGAACTGAAAAATGCGAAAGAATACAGCTCCGCTCTTGAAATCGCTGGCGAGCTTGAACGTGCCTTCGGCGTGACGATTCCAGAAGCGGAGGTCGGCTATATTACAATCCACCTTCGAAGCGCCAATCGAAAATACAAAACAGAATACAAAGCACAGGAAATCGAACTGGAAACAGCCCTGCAAACAAAGCGGCTCATTGCTTTTATTTCAGACAAAATCAGAATGGATCTCACGAAAAACTACTCTTTATATGAAGGCTTGATCGCCCATTTGGAGCCGGCCGTCAGCCGCATAAAAGAGAATATCGAGATATATAATCCGATGAAGGAACAGATCAAGCGCGATTACTTTCTGCTTTATATGGCGATCGAAGAAGGCGTGGAAAAGTATTTTCCGGGTATGTCCTTTTCTGATGATGAGATCGCTTTTATCGTCCTTCACTTCGGGTCTGCCCTTGAAATCAAAAAAGAAGAAGCAAAAGTGAAAGCGCTTGTCGTTTGCTCGAGCGGGATCGGCTCTTCGAAAATGCTTGCTTCCAGACTGAAGAAAGAACTGCCGGAAATTCAATCGTTTGATATGTCATCTTTGATCGAGCTGAAGGGCAAGGACGTCCAAGCCTATGATATGATCGTTTCCACCGTTCCGATTCCTTACGAAAACATTGATTACATTATGGTCAGCCCGCTTTTAAATGAGGAAGATGCAAACCAGGTGAAGCAGTATATCAAGCGGAAAATTCCGCTCATTCTTGAGAAAAACAGAAGCCCGAAGGAAGAGGTGCAGCAAGCTGACGTACCTGACATGTTGAAAGCGGCGGAAAGCATGGGGCGGTATATGGCCGTCATTCAAGATGTTCTGCGCCACTTTACACTTACTCTCCTCAAAACAAACCCGGATCATAGTATGCTCCTATTAGAGCTTTTTCAACAGTTGAAGAAGGATGGCTTGATCCGTGATCCGAAAAAAGCGGCGGTTTGCCTGGCAGAACGGGAGAAACAAGGGGGATTGGGAATCCCGGGGACGAACATGGCACTTTATCATCTCAAAAATGATGAAATCGTCCTGCCTTTTTTCAAAATGTATGATCTGAGCACCTCTTATGAAGTGAATGGCATGGACGGAAATACCCTCAGCATGACACGCATCCTTGTGATGATGGCGCCTAGCTCATTATCTGCTGAAGGATCGGAGATTTTAAGCGCGATCAGCTCCGCTATTATCGAGAGCAGAGAGAGTATGGCGGGGTTTCAGGGAGAGGGAGAACAAGAACTGTATCAGCGGTTAAACCGCATATTTTTCACATGGATGAAGGGAAAAAACATACTGTAATCCGGCATGGCACACGTCAAAAAATTGGCGTGTGTTTTTATGTGGATAGGGTACAAAATAAGAAAAAGTGGGACTATTTTATCATTCAGTAATGGAATAATTCCAAAATGAAATAGTTTTACAAGTTATCTTTTTTGGGTTAAAATGGGTGAGGTAAGGAAGAAAATCTAACAAATAATTGAAGATTCAAGAGAATATAGGAGATGACGATATGGAAACATTACAGCATCTGATTCTGCATGACATGCCGGATAGCGAAGAAATAGAAGCTGTAAAAAGCGGAGCTCATACACTGACATATAAAGGTTACCGCAAACGGATTAATCAGCTGGCGAATGCCCTGCTGCAAAAAGGAATTCAAAAAGGCGACCGTATTGCATTGCTTTGCAAAAACGGTCATCCCGCATCAACTGTTATGTTTGCTGCGCTTGAAATAGGTGCTGTTGTCGTACCTGTCAGCTGGCAGCTGAAACCATATGAAATGACAGGTATTTTAAAAGCAAGTGAACCAAAAGCGATGTTTTATGGAGCGGAGTTTAAAGAGACACTGGACGAAGTTCTTCCTGAACTGTCTTCACTGTCTTTAACAATGGAAACAGGGACAGCTTACGAAACATCTGCTGAATTTGAAGCTCTGTTTGCTGGTCCTGATCATTTGCCCGAAACTGAAATGGTTTCCCCTGATGATACAGCGCTTCTGATGTTTACGTCTGGAACAACGGGAAACCCGAAAAGATGCATGATCACACATGGCGGCATATACAGATACGTAGCAAGATCCAACAGCTCAACAACACGCATGAAGAGCCTTCGTTTTCTCGCGTGCCACCCGATTTACCATACGAGTGCGCTCATTTGCATCATGCTTGGAACCTTTGCAGGCACAACCTTCATTTTTACAAAGGACCAAGATCCTGTTCATATGCTGAAGGTCATTGAAGAAGAAAAAATTCAGAGTGTGATGGCTCTTCCTGTGTTTTACACGTATTTGCTTGAAGCGTGGGAAACGCACCAAACCGACTTATCTTCGCTTGTGATTTTAATGACAGGCGGAACAAAAGTGCCGAGCAGCCTGATCCGCCGCTATCTTGATATCGGCATTCCGCTCGCGCACGGGTATGGAAGCACTGAAGCTTGGGGAATCAGCACATGGACGCCTGACATGGGAATGGATAAAGCGGCCTCTGCAGGAAAGCCTGTGGCAGGTGTTAAAGTCAAAGTGGAAGATCCTCAGACGGGAGAAGAACTCCCTCAAGGAGAAATCGGCGAAATCGTTGTTCACACCCCATTTTTATTTAAAGGCTATGAAGACAATCCTGAAGCGACAGCGAAAGTGCTGCAAAACGGCTGGTTTAGAACTGGAGATTCAGGCTATGTAGATGAAGATGGCTTTATTTTCATCACTGGACGCTACAAGGATGTCATTATTTACGGAGGCGATAACGTCTATCCGGATCAGGTTGAAGAAGTCATCCAGCAGATTCCGGGAATCCTTGAAACAGCGGTGGTCGGAATTCCTGACCCGCTGTACGGGGAAAAGCCGAAAGCTTTTATCGTGACAAACGGCGGCCAGCGTATAACGGAAGAGGATGTCATCGCATTTTGTAAAGAACGCCTCTCCGCTTACAAAATACCTGAAGTCGAGTTCGTTAAAGAACTGCCTAAAAATAACCTCGGCAAGGTGAAAAAAGACGTCTTGCGCAAGCAGGCCGTACATTCGTAAAAAGAGAAGCCCGCCACTTTATGTGGCGGGCTTCTTTGCAGTTGCACAGACAGAAAGCTCAGGCTTCATGTTTTTAAATTGCAACTCAATGTCTTGGAAGCCGGCCGCTTTGAAGTCAGCAATCATCTGTTTTCCAAATGATTTGGTTTTCTCGGGACTGGCATCCGCTTCCCGCGGCTGCATCGTAATCGCTGCTTTTCCGCCGGGCTTTAGCGCCCGAAATATCTGTTTCATGCCTTTTGTTTGGTCATTCCAAATGGTGTAGTTGTTAACGGAAATCACTTTATCATAAAACGAGGCATTAAGAGGAAATGTCTCGACACTTCCTTGTATCAGGCGCACCTCCCTCGTTTTTACTCTGCGGGCGGCCAGCTTCAGCATGGCCTCTGACACATCAATCCCATCAAGACGGATGTCCTTTTCACGATTCAGCATCTGCTGCATGCAGTATCCCGGCCCAAACCCCACTTCTAAAATGCTGTCCCCGTGTGTGATCCCCAGCTGATCTATTGTCCACTGATTCAGTGTCTGATTTTCAGCAGCCATGATGTACCCGGCAATCATGCCGATTACGCCCTTTGGCCTGCTGAATTTTTTAGAAAGCATGTTAATCATTCAGCAACCCCCTTTGCAAGTTATTTCCTCCTTGCGTTTCATGTGAAACATTTTTCTGATAAAGCAATGTGAAGGTGCCAATCCATGTTTATCCAACGAACGTGTGAGGTACACAACAAATAGACATGAAAACAAAGGAGGAGAATCATCATGGCCAATTATCCAAAAGAACTGCCGGCCCAAACCCAAAATCGCCAACCGGGAATTGAAAGCGAAATGAATCCAAGTCCGGTGTATGAGTATGAGGATTATAAAGGAGCGGACAAATTAAAAGGAAAAGTAGCGCTCATTACGGGCGGCGACAGCGGGATCGGACGCGCGGTATCCGTTGCTTACGCAAAGGAAGGCGCTGACATCGCCATTGTGTATAAGGATGAGCATGGGGACGCCGAAGAGACGAAGAAGCGTGTAGAACAAGAAGGCGTAAAATGCCTGCTGATCGCTGGTGACGTAGGTGAAGAGGAATTCTGCAATGAAGCGGTTGAAAAAACGGTCAAGGAACTAGGCGGCCTTGACATCCTTGTAAATAATGCCGGTGAACAGCATCCGAAGGAAAGCATCAAAGATATTACAAGCGAACAGCTTCACCGCACATTCAAAACAAACTTTTATTCTCAATTTTATTTGACTAAAAAAGCAATTGATTACCTGAAACCGGGCAGCGCGATTATCAACACGACATCTATCAACCCGTATCGCGGGAACCCGACGCTGATTGATTATACAGCGACAAAAGGCGCAATCAATGCCTTTACCAGAACAATGGCGCAGGCGCTTGTGAAAGACGGCATCCGCGTAAACGCAGTCGCGCCAGGACCAATCTGGACACCATTAATCCCGTCTACGTTCTCTGAAGATAAAGTTGCTCAATTTGGGCAAAATACGCCGATGGGCCGTCCGGGTCAGCCTGTTGAGCACGTCGGCTGTTATGTGCTGCTGGCTTCAGATGAGTCATCTTACATGACAGGCCAGACGCTGCATGTCAACGGCGGAGACTTTGTAACGACGTAAGAGGGAGTGAGACATATGGATATCACGAAAGAGGAAGTAAACGGCTATTATCAAAAAGCCGGTATTGTATTAACGGATGAGGAAGTAGACCAAATCCAGCTGATGGACTACGGCTTAGGAAAAGAAAGAAAAATCGGGCTCCAGCTCTTTGTCTACGTCAATACGGACCGTTATTGCTCAAAGGA
Source organism: Bacillus sp. LR_5 (assembly GCF_042709275.1). NCBI lineage: Bacteria > Bacillati > Bacillota > Bacilli > Caryophanales > Bacillaceae > Bacillus > Bacillus sp. LR_5. Next base: position 36,932 of record NZ_JAVAXX010000009.1, read on the forward strand.
ACTGGTGCTGTTTCCGGGACAGACTTGCCCGGAACACCGCCATCCGCCGGTCGACGGCCAGGAAGGCAAGCAGGAGACATTCCGTTGCCGCTACGGAAAAGTGTATCTTTACGTAGAAGGAGAAAAAACGCAGCTTCCAAAGGTTCTCCCTCCGCAGGAGGATAGAGAACACTATACGGTCTGGCACGAAATTGAACTTGAAGCGGGCGGACAATATACCATTCCGCCAAACACAAAGCATTGGTTCCAGGCCGGGGAAGAAGGTGCCGTGGTGACGGAAATGTCTTCGACGAGCACAGATCAACATGATATCTTTACCGATCCAAGAATATAAGGATGAGGCGTAACAGCCCATCCTTTTTTGTGTTGAAAAAAAGGGAATCATCGTTATAATGGGTAAAAAAGGAAAGAGGGCGAGGGAATGTTCACCTGCAAGGTAAATGAGCACATCACCATTCGATTATTGGAGCCAAAGGATGCGGAGCGGCTGGCCGAACTCATTATCCAAAATCAGCAGCGGCTCGGCCAGTGGCTGTTTTTTGCGGAAAATCCAAGCAGTGCTGAAACGTACAGAGAAACGATCATTCCAGATTGGCGGCGGGAGTATGCCGACCTGAACAGCATCGAAGCGGGGCTCCTTATTGACGGCAGCCTATGTGGCATGATCGGTCTGCATAACCTTGATCAAGTGAATCGAAAAGGGGAAATCGGATACTGGATTGCCAAAGAATATGAGGGCAAAGGCATCGTTACCGCCGCCTGCCGAACACTCATCACGTACGCTTTTGAAGAGCTTGGACTGAATCGCGTTGCTCTCTGTGCTGCTGTAGGGAATCAGAAAAGCAGAGCGGTCCCGGAGCGGCTTGGCTTTCAAGAGGAAGGAAAGGCACGGGACGGCTTATTCGTTAATGGCAGGTATCATGACCTTGTCTATTACAGCTTGCTGAAGCGTGAATGGAAAGGATCAAAATAAAGCGCGCATTTTTTTGTTTAAATCTTCCCCGGATGTGGAAAAGTAACAGCGGAGACGTTAAAAAGGAGTGATTCAAGATGAATCAGCAAGACATTAAACAAAAAGTGCTGGATGTTCTAGATCACCATAAAGTAGGCTCGCTCGCAACGGTTCAAAAGGGCAAGCCGCATTCCCGCTACATGACTTTTTTCCATGACGGGCTGACGATCTACACACCGACAAGCAAGGAAACTCATAAAGCGGAAGAAATTGAAAACAACCCCAATGTCCACATTTTATTAGGCTATGATTGTGAAGGCTTTGGCGACGCGTATGTTGAGGTTTCCGGGAAAGCCAAAATCAACAATTCGGCAGAACTGAAGGACAAAATATGGAGTTCCAAATTAGAGCGCTGGTTTGACGGTAAGGATGATCCGAATCTGGTGATTCTTGAAATTGAACCGGAGGATATCAGATTAATGAATGCCGGAGAGAAAACACCGGTCTCACTCGAACTATAAAAAATTTGTGTTTTCAGGGGCGATATGTTATCATGAATAGCTAGTAAGAAAAATAAGCAAATAAAAAAGAAAGTAAACTTCTTTTTTCTGTTTTGAGAGAGAAGCTTACCGCTTCCCAAGCAGCATAACCAGCTGCCCTTATTCTTTTCCTTCATAACAAATCGCCCCTAACGATGAGATGGAAAAAAGACTTTTTTGTTTTACAATTCACACCGGCGCGGCTTCGGAGCCGCAGTGACGATTGAGAGGTAGGGCTTTCGTTGTCTTGTGTTCAAGAAATTTCCATGGTGTTTACTTTCCAGAATGATTCTTCGGAACAATGCTTTCTGAATCTAACCCGCCTGACTTGCGGATGATATAATCTTTATTTGCGTATAGAAAAGAATAAGACAAACCGCCCGGCGTACACCGGACGGTTTTTTTATTGCAAAAAACACATCGTACTGAAACCTCCTTGTCTTCTTTCCAGTCTTATCTCTAGGATGATATTGGAGGAAGAATAACGTGCATGTCATTACAACACAAGTACTTTTTATTTTTTGTTTTTTATTGCTGATTCACTCGATAGAAACTTTAGCCTATGCCACAAGGCTTTCCGGGGCCCGCGTTGGATTTATTGCGTCCGCGCTTTCTCTGTTTAATGTCATGGTCATCGTATCCAGAATGTCGAACATGGTGCAGCAGCCCTTTACTGGGCATTTAATTGATGATGCTGGAAAAAACGCACTGGCGATTGTAGGGGAGCAGTTCCGCTTTTTAATTTTCGGATCGACAGTCGGCACCATTTTGGGCATTATCCTGCTCCCGTCTTTTGTCGCTCTTTTTTCACGGGCGATTATTCACTTGGCGGGCGGCGGCGGCTCCGTTTTTCAAGTATTCCGAAAGGGATTCTCGAAACAAGGATTCAAAAATGCCCTTTCCTATTTGCGTCTGCCGTCCATTTCATATGTAAAAGGATTTCATATGCGCTTGATTCCGAAGCGTTTGTTTGTCATCAACATGCTGATCACATCGATTTATACGATTGGCGTGCTTTCGGCTTTATACGCAGGCCTTCTGGCGCCGGAGCGCAGCACGACAGCCGTCATGGCTTCGGGTTTGATCAACGGAATTGCGACGATGCTGCTGGCCATTTTTGTTGATCCTAAAGTATCCGTTCTAGCTGATGATGTGGCAAAAGGAAAACGAAGCTATCTCTATTTAAAATGGACCTCTATCACAATGGTCACATCAAGGGTGGCGGGCACACTCCTCGCCCAGCTCATGTTTATTCCGGGGGCCTACTATATCGCGTGGCTGACAAAGTGGTTTTAATAAGAAAGGCTGGATCATAAAAATCCAGCCTTTTTTGCGTTCCCTTATTTATATTTCCTTAATCCGCGGTCGTACAAAAAATTTCCGAATGGGACGAAAGCGGCGACGAAGCCGGCAGCTGACCATTTCAGCGGCCATTTGACAGAGAAGGTTGCATAAGCCAAGACAAGCAAATACAAAATGAACAACCCGCCGTGAACCGAACCGACAATTGTCACCGCAAGCGGAAGGCCTGCCCAATATTTAAGCGGCATAGCGATGAACAACAGGATTAAGAGTGACATTCCTTCAATAAAACCCATCGTGCGAAGTCTTCCGATCGGCGTGTGCAGCATAAATCGCCCTCCTTGTGGACACGTTTTCATTTTATACTATAAACAATCCGGAGGGGCATATGACAGCTTTCAAAAAATGTTCGGAAAACATTCATTTTTACATGCCTTTTCTAGGGAACTGTACTTGTCATTTACAAAAATACCCGAGATAATGTGTACAAAATCAAAAAAGAAGGATGTTGAAATGAAACTTGACCAGATTGATCTAAATATCATTGAGGAGCTGAAGAAGGACAGCCGTTTGTCGATGAGGGAATTAGGCAGAAAAATTAAGCTGTCGCCTCCATCTGTAACAGAACGGGTAAGACAGCTTGAATCGTTTGGCATCATCAAGCAATACACGCTGGAGGTCGACCAGAAAAAACTGGGGCTTCCCGTTTCCTGCATTGTGGAAGCAACCGTTAAAAACGCGGATTACGAGCGGTTCAAAAGCTATATTCAAACATTGCCGAATATTGAATTTTGCTACCGGATTGCGGGTGCAGCCTGCTATATGCTGAAAATCAATGCCGAAAGCCTCGAAGCGGTAGAAGATTTCATTAACAAAACATCGCCCTACGCGCAAACCGTCACTCACGTCATTTTCTCAGAAATTGACACGAAAAACGGGCGCGGTTAGAGAGTGCCGCGTGAAGTCTGTTATAATAACAGGATGAGCGCGAAAGAAAGAGAAGTGATCAAGCATGTCAAAAACAGTTGTATTAGCTGAAAAACCTTCAGTCGGCCGGGATTTAGCCCGGGTGCTGAAGTGCCATAAAAAAGGAAACGGTTATCTCGAAAGTGATCAATATATTGTGACCTGGGCTTTAGGCCATTTGGTGACGCTTGCTGATCCGGAAGGCTACGGAAAAGAATTTCAATCATGGCGCCTAGAGGATCTGCCGATTATCCCAGAACCCTTGAAGCTTGTGGTGATAAAAAAAACCGGAAAGCAGTTCAATGCAGTCAAATCCCAGCTTACCCGTAAAGACGTCAATCAGATTGTCATCGCGACTGACGCAGGCCGGGAAGGTGAGCTTGTTGCGCGCTGGATCATTGAGAAAGCGAATGTCCGAAAACCAATCAAGCGACTGTGGATTTCATCTGTGACGGATAAAGCGATCAAGGAAGGTTTTCAAAAGCTGCGCAGCGGCAAAGAATATGAAAACCTGTACCATTCTGCCGTCGCCAGAGCGGAAGCGGATTGGATTGTGGGGATCAACGCCACCCGTGCACTTACCACAAAATTCAATGCCCAGCTCTCATGCGGGCGTGTGCAGACTCCGACGCTTGCCATGATTGCAAAGCGCGAGGCAGACATTCAGGCGTTTACGCCCGTTTCGTATTACGGCATTCGTGCTGCAGTCGACGGCATGACGCTGACGTGGCAGGATAAGAAATCAAAGCAGACGAGAACGTTCAATCAAGATGTAACAAGCCGTTTGCTAAAAAACCTCGAAGGAAAGCAAGCGGTCGTAGCTGAGCTGAAAAAAACAGCGAAAAAAAGCTTTGCGCCTGCGCTTTATGATTTAACGGAGCTCCAGCGTGACGCCCACAAGCGCTTCGGTTTTTCTGCCAAAGAAACGCTTTCTGTCCTGCAGAAGCTATATGAGCAGCATAAGCTCGTCACATATCCGCGGACGGACTCTAGATTTTTATCCAGTGACATCGTCCCGACGTTAAAAGACCGTCTGGAAGGCATGGAAGTAAAACCGTATGCCCAATATGTCAGCCAAATTAAAAAACGCGGCATTAAATCTCATAAAGGATATGTCAATGACGCGAAGGTGTCAGACCACCACGCGATTATCCCGACCGAAGAGCCGCTCGTTCTCAGCAGTCTGAGTGATAAAGAACGAAAGCTGTATGACCTGATTGCGAAACGTTTCCTGGCTGTATTAATGCCTGCATTCGAATATGAGGAAACAAAGGTCATCGCAGAAATCGGCGGAGAAACCTTTACGGCGAAAGGCAAAACCGTGCAGTCGCAAGGGTGGAAAGCCGTTTATGATATGGCGGAAGAGGATGATGAGCAGGAGGATGACAGAGATCAGACACTTCCTGCGCTTCAAAAAGGCGACACACTTGCCGTCCGCACGTTAACGGAAACAAGCGGCCAAACGAAGCCGCCTGCCCGCTTTAATGAAGGGACCTTGCTGTCAGCGATGGAAAACCCAAGCGCGTTTATGCAGGGAGAAGAAAAAGGCCTCGTCAAAACGCTTGGAGAAACAGGCGGCCTCGGCACGGTGGCAACGCGTGCCGACATTATTGAAAAACTGTTCAACAGCTTTTTAATCGAGAAAAAAGGCCAAGATATTTTTATCACATCTAAAGGAAAACAGCTCCTGCAGCTTGTTCCGGAGGATCTGAAATCACCGGCCTTAACAGCAGAATGGGAGCAAAAGCTGTCTGCGATCGCGGCCGGCAAATTGAAATCGGCTGTTTTTATTAAAGATATGAAGGCTTACGCTCACCAAACGGTAAAAGAAATCAAAAACAGCAGCCAAACCTTCCGACATGACAACATCACGGGAACGGCATGTCCGGAATGCGGCAAAATGATGCTGAAAGTAAACGGCAAACGCGGGACGATGCTCGTGTGCCAAGATCGTGAATGCGGAAGCAGAAAAACGATTGCCCGAAAAACAAACGCACGCTGCCCGAACTGCCATAAACGAATGGAGCTTCGCGGCCAAGGCGAGGGCCAAACCTTTGCGTGTGTGTGCGGTCACCGTGAAAAGCTCTCTGTATTTGAAAAACGAAAAAACAAAGACAAAGCGCGTGCTACCAAACGGGACGTATCCTCTTATATGAAAAAACAAAATAAAGATGAGCCGATTAACAACGCGCTGGCAGAACAGCTGAAAAAACTCGGTTTGGATAAATAATAAAAAAACCTGTGCCTATCGCACAGGTTTTTTTAGTGGACTTAGGTCCTGTTTTCTTAATGTTCAAAAAGGGGAAAAAAAGCTAGCAATCTGCATTTTTTTCTTTTATAGTAAATGTACTTTGTAACATGGCAGTCATATTTTCGTCTATAACTATTTGTGAGCGTCTGATTTGCTTCAGGCGACAAAGGGGGATTTGCCTGTGAGGCATGTACTAATTGCTGTCATCTTATTCTTCTTATCTATCGGACTTTCCGCAGGGTGTGCTGAAGCTGGAAACAAGACCCAAAATCAGTCGGCGACAGAAGTGAATGCCAGCCCGCTCCAGCCGGCGGAATATTTCATCTATCACAATTTAATGAATGACCAAGGGCTGATTAAAACCGATTTTTCAGACCAGCCTTCTTACTTGTCGGAATCTCTCGGCCTGTGGATGAAGTTTCTGCTCAGCAAAAATGACGCACCGCATTTCCAGGATCAATATCAGCATCTGACTGATTCATTTCTGATGAGCAATCACTTGGTGACGTGGAAGATTCAAAATGGCCAAGCGAGCGGGACGAATGCGCTGATAGATGATATGAGAATTATGCTGTCTCTTGACCAAGCCGCCGCAAAATGGGGCCGCAGCGACTACGCGCAAACGGCTAGGGATATCGGCACGTCTTTGAAGACATACAATATGAACAACGGGTTTTTTACAGACTTTTACGACTCACAGGCCGCTTCAAAGGATGTGACGCTTTCATACGTCATGCCTGATGCCTTAGCTGTCTTAAAGAAGAATGGAATCATAGACGAAGAAACAGAACAGCGGAATGCCAATGTTCTCTATTCAGCTCCTTTAAAAAATGGCTTTCTGCCGAAGACATACAGCTCGGAGACGAAGGAATACACATACGATAGTGAAATCAACCTGATTGATCAGCTTTACGCTGCTTGGCATTTGCCGGAAGGGGATGAAAAAGCATCTGTTTTAGCGGACTGGATCAAGCAGGAATTTCAGAAAAACGGAAAGCTGTACGGGCGGTATTCGGCAGATACGAAGGAGCCTGCCGTCCAATATGAGTCTCCATCCGTATATGCATTAGCCGTATTGTTTTTGACAAAACAGCATGAAAACAGTTCTGTCATCAAAGCCATATATGACAGAATGAATGACTTTGAAATTCATGATCCGGTGAAATCGTATTATGGAGGCTATATGAGCGGCACTCAGACGCATTCATTTGACAATCTGCTGCCGCTGTTAGCCGAAAGGAAGCTTTTTAATGAAAATATCATTCAGTGAATCACAAAAATTATTTGCTTATTTTTCAGGGCTCATCGCGGCCCTGTCTTTGTTTATTTATTATGTGTCAGCCCAGCAATCAGAAGGTGCTCTGATCCTTTGCATCACATTTGGCGTCATCGTCGCAGGCATCTGGTTCGGCCCGATTTACGCGCTGGCAGTGACCTTAATCGTACTCTTTGTTCTCGGCACCTTAATGATGTTTTTCCAGACTGGACAGGCTGCGTTATTTCCGGCTGAGGAAGGACTGCGAATGCTTGTCGTGTGGGGAATCGCGCTTTTGCTGTTTTCTTTTATTTCTGGACGAATCCACGATATTACGGCAGAGCTTAGGCGCTCGATTACACGGCTTCAATCCGAAATTAAAAGCTATGTTGCTGTTGACAGAGTGACCGGTTTTGATAACAAGCAAAGGATGAAGCTGGAACTTTCAGAAGAAATCAAGCGGGCGGAGCGCTATGGCAATTCTTTTGTGTTTTTGCTGCTCCATATGCATTATTTCAAAGAGTTTAAGTCTTTGTACGGTGAAAAAGAAACGGACCGCCTCTTCCAATATGTCGGTCAGCAAATCAGGACAAGCGTTCGGGAAACGGATAAGAAATTCCGTCCCTCTGACGAGCGTATCGGGATCGTGCTGACGCACACGCCTGCTGAACATATGCCGGCCGTTCTGACTAAGCTGAAGAAACAATTGGATACATATCAGCTGGAAAATGGAAAGTATGTGTCGCTTACGTTCCACGTTTGCTATTTGCCCTACCGCAACGATATCAAAACAGCTGATCAATTTTTAGAAGAACTGGAAAACGAGATGATGATGAATGAACTATAAAGGAATCACATTGCTATGCGTCATGATGCTTCTAGTTTCAGCTATTGCGTCTTTTCCCGTTTCTGCGCAAGCGAAAGATCAGGACGCCGGTATTTTCATCATCTACTCAACCTTGGACGGCAAAGAGTCGTCACAAGTCAAAATGCTCGATTTGCTTGCGGGCCACTTTACATCCCATGTGACAGTCAAAAAAGATTCAGACGTTGAAGCGTCGGATTTCAAAGGGAAAGACCATGTGATTTATTACGGCCAAACGAAAAGAAAGCTCAGCAAAAAACTGCTGTCTCTTATCAGCGGCGTAAAAAAACCGGTTGTCGCCATTGGCTATAACGCAGGTCAAATCAGCCAATTTTCCGGGCTTTCATTAGCCCGCAAAGAAAATGTGTTTCAGGTTCACAGCAGGTCGGAAAAGGCCGATGTGTCTCTGGAAAGCGGGCTTAACGTGCTGAGTGTATCAGGCCTGAAAGGAACGGCGCTTTACACCTTCAAAGCCGATGACGGCACAACGCATTCTTTTATATGGAAAACAAAAAAAGGGAATGTGTACATTGGATTAACAAATTTGTTAAATAACAATTTGATCGTGGCGAAACAGCTCAGAGAAGCTTTCGGAGAGAAGGCGGGGACGACGTTATTGTATTTGCGTCTCGAGGATATCAGCCCGATGTCTGATGAAAAATTGCTGCTTCAAGCCGGTACATACCTGCATAAGCGGCATATTCCTTTTATCCTGGCGGTCATTCCGGTTTACTTGAATCCGGAAACAGGCGACAAAGTGTATTTGTCTGATCAACCGAAGATGGTCAAGGTGCTGAAGAAGCTGCAAAGCATGGGCGGCAGTATCATTGTTCACGGCTATACTCACGCTTATCGCTACAGTGAAACAGGAGAGGGCTTTGAATTTTGGGATGCAAAGGCGGATCAGCCGATTACATCCGGAAATGCCGAAGACCCCCCGTCCATTTTGGAGAAAGAACAGGACTTCCCGAACGAACAAGCCTATCACAGCTATCTCGAACCATTTCGGGAAAAGGAAGAAACGTATACAAAACAAAAACTGACGCGTGCCATCGAGGATTTGACATCATCGGGTCTTTACCCGCTGGCGTTTGAAGCGCCGCATTACACGATGTCCGAATATGGCTATCAAATCGCCTCGCAGTATTTTACAAGCATTTTCGGCCAGGTCCAGCTCAGCAGCACAACATGGAAAACATCCGGTGCACCTCCGTTTGTGACTGCTCCTTCGATGTTGCACGGAATGACGCTTTATCCGGAAACGATCGGCTTTGTCGACACATCGAAGCAAAACCCGCTCGGTGAGATGGAGGAGCATATCTCCCAGATGATTGATTTTGAAGGCGGAGTAGCTGGAGGATTTTATCACCCGTACCTTGGGATGAAATATCTGCCGGAGCTGGTTGATCAGATGGAACGCATTCCAGACAGTGAATGGCTTGATTTAAAGAAAACGAAACAAACCGTCAAAACAGACAAAGTGGAAATTCATACAAGCGGTGACGGAACGATTCAGGTGAAAAACGGCGTAAGCGCCATTGACGAGTTTTTCGATCATCACCGGCAAACCCCTCTGGAAAAGGCGTTATGGATTCTCTCCGCTGTTGTGCTCTTATTTGTCATCATGTTTGTCAGTTATACGTTTTACTTGAGAGCCACATTGAAAAAACGAATTTTTAAGGAGAGAAGAAGCCTTGGGTAATACGCTGTTCTTTATCTCGCTAAGTTTAATATGGGTTATGCTTCTCTACCACATGTTCCTCATGCAGGGCGGGTTTCGCCACTATATGACCTTCGAACGGAATATCCCGAAGTGGAGAGAAAACATGAAGGAACTGCCGAAGGTCAGCGTCCTCATCCCGGCGCATAACGAAGAGGTTGTGATTCGGCAGACGCTGAAGGCCATGGTCAACCTTTATTATCCGAAGGACCGGCTGGAGATTATCGTCGTTAATGATAATTCATCAGACCGGACGGGTGATATCGTCAATGAATTTTCCGAGAAATACGATTTCATCAAAATGGTGATTACGAAGCCGCCAAATGCAGGAAAAGGAAAATCCTCTGCACTTAACTCGGGTTTTGCCGAATCGAACGGCGATGTGATCTGTGTGTATGACGCCGACAACACGCCTGAGAAAATGGCTGTGTATTACCTCGTGCTCGGCCTGATGAATGACGAAAAGGCAGGCGCCGTGGTAGGGAAATTCCGCGTCATCAATGCGGCAAAGACGCTGCTGACGAGGTTTATTAATATCGAAACGATCTGTTTTCAGTGGATGGCCCAGGGAGGCAGATGGAAGTGGTTCAAAATCGCCACGATCCCAGGCACCAACTTCGCGATCCGCAGAAGCATTATCGAAAAGCTCGGAGGCTGGGATGACAAAGCGCTCGCTGAGGACACTGAGCTGACCATCCGGGTGTATAATCTCGGCTATCACATCCGCTTTTTCCCTGCCGCCATCACGTGGGAGCAGGAACCGGAAACATGGAAGGTATGGTGGCGCCAGCGCACCCGATGGGCGCGCGGCAATCAATATGTCGTGCTCAAATTTTTGGCGCAGTTTTTTAAGCTGAAACGAAAACGGATTATCTTTGATTTGTTTTATTTTTTCTTTACGTACTTTCTGTTTTTCTTTGGCGTGATCATGTCAAATACGATTTTTGTAGTGAATTTGTTTTATGATTTGCATTTGTCTGTTGGATTTTTGGCAATGATTCTCTGGATTTTGGCGTTTTTCTTATTTATGACAGAGGTCATGATTACGTTGAGCATTGAAAAAACAGAAATGAACAAGCAAAACTTTTTTATCGTATTTCTCATGTACTTCACATACTCTCAGGCATGGATTGTGCTTGTTATCTACTCTTTATTCGTAGAAATCAAGCACCGTCTATTCAAGCAAGAGGTCAAATGGTACAAGACAGAACGATACAATCAACATAAAAGCGGGTGACCTTTTTGAAACAAATAATGATTTTTCTCACAAGCTTCATGCTGCTGGCGATGACTGGACAAACGGCTCTTGCCAAAGACGTACAGGTCAGCGGTTCGCTCCTTGGAAAAAGCAGCCAAGAACAAGCCAAACAGCAGGTGCTGACAAGCGAGCTGATTACACTGTATGGATCAAAAGACAGCGCAGAGCTGACGTACCAGATCCCGGCAGGCGCCTCTTCGGGCAATCAGCAATTGGTAATCGAATACGAGGCATCAAATCTTTTAATTTCTCCATCATCGTTAACGGCTGTCATTGATGATGAACCGGTCAAGACGTTAAAGCTTGATGGTGATTCCAAACGGAAAACAGTGAAGCTGAATCTGAATAAAAGCCAGTCTGCGCAAGGCTATCACAACGTATCGCTGAAATTCTACGGCGTAATGAAAGAGGGCGTGTGCGTCAGACAGGATACATCAGGCAACTGGATCAAAATTTATCCGGACAGCCGGCTGACACTTGCTGACAGCAGTGAAGCGAAGGGAACGTCGCTGGACCATTATCCGTATCCTTTCGCCCAATCTGGAAATACAGCGGAAGAAACAGCTATCGTCATTCCGGATAATCCTAGTTCAGCAGAAATAGAAGCTGCTGTTAAAACAGAAGGCTATTTGAAAACGGTGGACAGCAGTGTCAGTATTGCGTATGTCACGGAATCTGAACTGAAAAAAATCGATAAGCCGACGATTGTTATCGGCGTGGACAAGCATTGGAACGGCAAAGTGAAAAAACTGTTGAAGCAAGCTGGGCTACATGCAAAAGGAGAAAACCTTCTGCTTGCGGAGCGGGTGCTGAAAGCAGAGGGCAAACAGCAGCCGGTTCTGTTTGCGCAAGCGGCGTCCGAGGACGCGCTCACTAAAAAAATCAGCGTGATGACAGATCAGACATATACAGGCCAGCTCAGCGGCGATACACTTTCAATCAGCAAGCTTCAGCAGACTGAAAAAAAAGAAAGCGATAAGCTGACCCTTGAGAATTTTGGAGCGGGTGATATCACAATTGGAGCCGACAAAACATCTTCAGCACATTATTTTTATCCGACTTCGGCTGTTTTAGATGAAAACCAATCGGCGAAGCTGTCGCTTAAACTGAAAAAGTCTGAAACGATTCAAGCCTCAACGGCTGAAAACGAGTCAGCCTCTCAGGCTGCAGAACTGAAAGTGATGATCAACGGCCAGCCGCACTCGGTCCGGCTTGATGAATTAGGAAAAGAAGATAAAAACGGATTCTATCATGTCACAGTGAAAGTGGACCCTAAGCTGCTGCAAAAAAACCGCTACATTGATATTCAGTTCGTCACGACCGGTTTAAAGGAAAACAACCCTTGTAATACGACTGATGAAGAAAAGTGGGTTTTTATCGATAAAAACAGTACATTATCATACGCCATCAAAGGCATGTCTCCTTCAGCGGATTTTCAAGAGTGGCCGCTGCCTTACGCCGGAAACCAGGATCAAACAACGTTAATCGTGCTTCCTGACACCGTAAGCCAATCGAAGCTAGAGGAGCTTTCTCTCGTAACGGAATCCTTTGGCAGCGAAGCACAGCATTCATATACGGTAAAGAAATCATCTGACGTTACAGCAAATGATGCAAAAGGACGAAACCTCATTTTCATAGGAGGGATCAATCAATTTTCTCTTCTGAAGGAGAAATCATCAGATCTGCTTGTGCCGCAGGAAAAGAACGGATCGTTTGATGTATCTGGTTTCGAGATGCTGAATGAGACGACAAAACAAGTGGTATTTACCCAAGCATCGGTTTGGGATTCACGCTATACAATGGCTGTCTTTGCACCGTCAAAAGGAGATGGCGCGGCTGTCACAAAAGAGATCATCAGTTATCTGAACAGCAACGATGAGTCGGCAACCGTCCTTAATGAAACAAACAGCCAGCAGGTGTTTACAAACCACCAGCAGCTCAAATCGGAAACAAACAGTTCCGATGCAGAACAACCAACACAGGATCATAGCCAGAAATGGATGTATATTGGTGTGCTGGCACTCATTATGGTGGTTGCGGCAGTGTTCATTTGGATTGCCGTAAGACGCAGAAAAAGAAAGACAGATACAGAATAAAACAGAGGCGATTTTAGCCTCTGTTTTTTTATTTTTGGTAAGTAAATTCCATTTGTGGAACCTGTCATTTTATTTTTTTCTCTCAGCCAATAAGCCTCTTTACAACGTGCGGGAACGGGAGTATGATCTCTTTTAGAAAACAAATCGCTTAATCTGAAATCAGAGCGGGGGACCCAATAGAACGGCTTTTTGCCGTTGGGGTGAATCCTTTTTAGGTAGGGCTAACTCTCATATGCCCGAATCCGTCAGCTAACCTCGTAAGCGTTCGTGAGAGGAGATGAATGAAACCTGTGTTCGATGTTATGGCACAGGGGCATCCGTTTGCCTCTGTGTTTTTTATTGTTCATTTTTGAATGCAAATCGCATACAGAGACATCATAGCAGAAAGGACTATCATCAACATGTGAGAGCAAGACACTGATGTTTTATTGTTTTAATTGAAAAATGAGAAATTAAAAGGGGAAGACATCGATGTATCATTCAATCAAACGTTTTTTGATTGGGAAACCACTAAAATCCCAAGCAGCTGGAGAGCAAAAACTGACGAAATTAAAAGCCTTGGCTATGCTTTCCTCAGATGCGCTGTCATCTGTCGCATATGGGACAGAACAAATTCTAATCATTTTGGCAACAATCAGTGCTGCCGCATTTTGGTACTCCATTCCGATTGCGGTGGGCGTTCTCATATTACTGCTCGCACTGATTCTTTCATACAGGCAAATTATTTACGCTTATCCGCAGGGCGGCGGGGCGTATATCGTTTCTAAAGAAAATCTCGGTGAAAAACCGGGATTGATTGCGGGCGGTTCATTGCTTGTTGATTATATTTTAACAGTAGCGGTAAGTATTTCCGCAGGCACGGACGCCATCACGTCAGCCTTTCCTGCATTGCATGATTATCATGTGCCGATCGCTATTTTTCTCGTGTTAGTGATTATGATTTTGAACCTGCGCGGTCTTTCGGAATCGGCATCCATTCTTGCCTACCCGGTTTATCTGTTTGTGGTGGCGCTTTTGGTTCTCATTGCAGTCGGGTTGTTTAAACTTATGACAGGACAAATAGACCAGCCAGCCCATCATACACCGCTCGGCACACCTGTAGCCGGCATTACGCTGTTTTTGCTGCTTAAGGCTTTTTCCTCCGGATGCTCAGCGTTGACCGGGGTTGAGGCCATTTCTAATGCGATTCCTGCATTCAAAAACCCGCCTGCGCGAAACGCGGCAAGAACGCTTGCGATGATGGGGATTTTGCTGGCGATTCTGTTTTCCGGCATCACGGTGCTCGCGTACGGGTATGGTACGGCGCCGAAGCCTGATGAAACAGTGGTTTCACAAATTGCGTCCGAAACCTTCGGGCGGAATGTGTTCTACTATGTCATCCAAGGTGTCACATCGCTTATTTTGGTTCTTGCGGCAAATACGGGATTTTCAGCCTTCCCGCAGCTTGCCTTCAACCTGGCGAGAGACCAGTATATGCCGCGAATGTTTACAGTCAGGGGCGACCGCTTAGGCTTCTCAAATGGGATTATCTTTTTAGGCTTTGCCTCCATTGTTCTCATTATCTTATTCGGAGGACAGACGGAGCACTTAATCCCGTTATATGCTGTGGGCGTATTTATTCCATTTACGCTTTCACAAACCGGCATGTGCATGAAATGGATCAAGCAAAAACCAAAAGGCTGGATCGGAAAAATGCTGATCAACTCCTGCGGCGCTCTGATATCATTTATGGTTCTATCCATTCTGTTTGTGACGAAGTTTAATGTCGTATGGCCTGTGTTAATCTTTATGCCTATCGTCGTTTTGCTGTTTTTTGCGATTAAAAATCACTATACAGCGGTTGGCGAACAGCTTCGCATCGTAGACAAAGAGCCGGAAGAAATCAAAGGCACCGTTGTGATTGTGCCTGTGGCCGGTGTCACCACCGTCGTGCAAAAATCGATTCACTATGCGAAATCACTGTCTGATCAGGTGATCGCCGTTCACGTGTCATTTGACAGAGAACAGGAAAAGAAATTCGAAAAACGCTGGGAAGAGCTTAATAACGGAGTGCGTCTCGTTACGCTTCACTCCTCGTACAGAAGCCTTGTCCATCCGTTTGATAAGTTTTTGGAAACAGTTGAGGCAAAAGCGAAGAAGGAGCAGTTTTCCGTTATGGTGCTGTTTCCGCAATTTATAACGAAAAAACGCTGGCACACCATCCTTCACAACCAATCGGCCTTCCTCCTCAGAGTCCGGCTGTTCTGGAAAAAGGACATAATGGTTGCCACACTGCCGTATCATTTTAAAAAGTAAAGCTCTAGGACCAAGGGAATCACCTTGGTCCTTTTTTGCGGGAAAAGGAGGTATGGCGGTGTATACACAAGGTGCTTTTGTGATCGTATTGAACGAAAGTCAGCAAATTCTGCTGGTGAAACGAAAAGATGTCCCTCTATGGGATTTGCCGGGCGGCAGGGTTGATCCCAGGGAATCGGCTGAGGAAGCGGCAGTGCGGGAGATATTGGAAGAAACGGGATACAATGCAGCGCTTTCTGCGAAAATAGGTGTTTACCAAAGGCCAAAGTTTCAAGATAAACAGCATCTGTTTTTCGGAAGCATAACAGGCGGACAAGCAGTGGCTGACGGCACAGAGACAGCGGGATTAAAGTAGGTTTCCCCGGGGCGTTTGCCGCTTTTTATGGTGCCGAATCGAAGAAGGCAGATCAATGATTTCAAGAACGGCGCTCAAGATGTAAATGTCACCGTCAAGGATAGCGGGTTGCTCGCGGCGATCGACCTGTTGAAAAGAAGACTGGGCAAGCGATTCAGGTCTCCGGGTTTTAAAGCCTTTCTCCTGTGGTATTGAAAAAAGGAAAAAGGAGGATACGTAATGGCACATAAAACTGCAGGACAAGTAATGACAGAGCTGCTTGAGCAATGGGGAGTTGATCATGTATACGGCATCCCCGGAGACAGTATAAATGAGTTTATTGAAGAATTAAGACACGAAAGAAATCAACTGAAGTTCATTCAAACCCGCCACGAAGAGGTAGCGGCACTGGCAGCCGCAGCTGAAGCAAAACTCACCGGCAAGGTCGGAGTCTGTCTGTCAATCGCAGGGCCGGGAGCGGTGCACTTATTAAATGGTTTATATGATGCAAAAGCGGACGGCGCCCCTGTGCTTGCGATTGCAGGACAGGTTTCTTCTGGCGAAGTCGGACGGGACTATTTCCAGGAGATTAAGCTGGAGCAAATGTTTGAGGACGTGGCTGTGTTCAACAGAGAGGTACATAGCGCAGAATCACTTCCGGATCTCTTAAATCAGGCGATCAGGACCGCCTACAGCAAAAAAGGCGTTGCGGTATTGAGCGTGTCAGATGATTTGTTTGCGGAGAAAATCAAACGGGAGCCCGTGTATACTTCACCGGTGTATATTGAAGGGAACCTTGAACCGAAAAAAGAACAGCTCGTCACCTGCGCCCAATATATTAATAACGCTAAGAAGCCGATTATCCTGGCAGGGCAGGGAATGAAAAAGGCGAAACGGGAGCTCTTAGAATTTGCGGACAAAGCCGCCGCTCCGATCGTTGTTACACTCCCGGCAAAGGGTGTTGTTCCCGATAAGCACCCGCATTTTCTCGGCAACCTCGGGCAGATCGGAACAAAGCCGGCTTACGAGGCAATGGAGGAATGTGATTTATTAATCATGCTCGGAACGTCATTCCCGTACCGTGATTATTTGCCAGATGACACGCCGGCGATACAGCTCGATTCAGACCCGGCAAAAATCGGAAAACGGTATCCGGTGACAGCGGGCCTTGTCTGCGATTCGGCTCTCGGTCTGCGCGAATTGACAGAGTATATTGAACGCAAGGAAGACAGAAGATTCCTGAATGCCTGCACAGAACATATGCAGCATTGGTGGAACGAAATTGAAAAAGATGAGACAGAGGCAACAACACCGCTTAAACCTCAGCAGGTCGTGGCCCGTCTTCAGGAAGCGGCAGCCGATGATGCGGTGCTCTCTGTCGATGTCGGCACTGTGACAGTCTGGATGGCGCGTCATTTCAAAATGAACGCGAACCAGGATTTCATCGTCTCCAGCTGGCTTGCGACAATGGGCTGCGGCCTGCCGGGAGCGATCGCCGCAAGCTTGTCCGAACCGGAACGCCAGGCGATCGCCGTCTGTGGTGACGGGGGATTTTCCATGGTCATGCAGGATCTTCCGACCGCTGTCAAATATAAGCTCCCGATCACAGTCGTCATTTTAAACAACGAAAATCTTGGCATGATTGAGTACGAGCAGCAGGTCAAAGGCAATATCGACTATGTCACAAAACTTCAAAATGTCGACTATGCCGCATTTGCAGAAAGCTGCGGAGCAAAGGGCATCAAAGTGACTAAAGCGGAAGAGCTTGCGCCGGCATTCCATGAGGCGCTGCACTCTGACCAACCGGTCGTTGTGGATGTCATGATTGGAAACGAACCGCCGCTTCCTGGCAAAATCACCTACGGGCAGGCGAAAGGCTTTAGCAAGTACATGCTGAAAAACTTCTTCGAAAACCAAAAATTTGAAATGCCGTCACTGAAGAAAAGTTTGAAACGGTTATTCTAGAGGCCCTTTTAGAGGCCTCTTTTTTTGTGTTGGAAACAAATGTATTTCAGGTTATCCTTGTATTATATTGGTATGAGGAGGATTACATGTTTGAGTTCATAAAATTATTGTTGTATGTATTAGGATCTGCAGGAATGATCTATGCGTCATATCACGATTTTCGCCATGCTCAGAACGGGCAAAAGGACAAATGCATCTTCTTTCAAAGCAAAAAGACCAGCGCATTTGTCCTTGTATGTTTCATTTGTTTATTCTTATCAAATCTTACAGAACTCTTCTCATCATAAGCTTATTTCTCTTTTTTCTTCAGCCCGAAGAAGAAAGGAAAAGCAGAACCGACCAAGAAGGTGCCGAATAAAAACATGCCGCCGATAAACACGTGGAAATTTGTGTGTCCGGCCGTAAACGCCGTGATTAGGGAAATAATACTGAGCACGATCATGGCAATGCCGGGCGCGACTCTCATTTTTCCCTTGGATCTATGGGCAGCAACAGAACATAAAATGCCGATAACGATAGGAACAATCCACAAATAAAACAGAATAAATACTGACATCATCAAAACTCCGATTTTTCTTCTATCATAACAAATTTCTGTCAAAAAGGGTATCAATGAGCTTTTGCGAAAAAATAAAAACCGGCTTTAGAAGCCGGTTTTTTATCGAAACGTATCTACAATTAAAAACACATTCAAAGCAACGATCAATACAGCAATCAGCCAAGACACCACTGTGACCCATTTGGCGTTGATCAGAGATCCCATGATCCGTTTATTGCTTGTAAACATAATAAGCGGAATGAGGGCAAAGGCGATCCCGAAGGACAGCACGACCTGGCTCAGTACGAGAGCGGTCGTCGGATTAACACCTGACGCGATGATCAAGATCGGCGGAATGATCGTGATAAAACGCCGTACATACAGCGGAATGCGGTAGTTGATAAATCCTTGCATAATCACGTCGCCTGAAAGTGTGCCGACAGACGAACTGGATAGACCGGCAACGAGCAGCCCGATCCCGAATAAAGCCGCAGACATAGGGCTGACAAGATGTCCGAATTGCTGAAATGCGACGTCGAGATCCTCAACAAACATGCCGTTTTTGAAGAATAATGCGGCAGCCACAATCAGCATACTTGCATTAATAGCCCCTGCAATCAGCATCGCTATTAAAATATCAATAAATTCAAACCTAAAGATTTTTTTCCGTTCTGCATCAGTTTTGCCAACCACCCGCCGCTGTGTAAGGGCAGAGTGTAAATAAATGGCGTGCGGCATAACAGTTGCGCCAAGAATACCCGCTGCAAGAAGCACACTGTCGGTGCCATGAAACGCCGGGACAAAAAGGCCCTTCATCACTGACACTGCATCAGGCTTTGCGAAAAAGGTCTGCAGCGCAAAGGCGATCACGACCACAAACAGCATACCGGCAATACCGGCTTCAAGTGAGCGATAACCGCGGCGCTGAAGCTCCAATATCGCGAAAGAACCGATCGCCGCAATAATAGACGCTTCAAGCATCGGAATGCCGAACAGCAAATACAGTCCCAGAGCCGCTCCGATAAATTCCGCCAGATCAGTTGCGATAATGACCAGCTCGCCCTGAATCCATAATCCGATCGAGACAGGCTTCGGGAATTCTTCACGGGCAACCTCAGGCAGATTTTTGCCTGTCGCAATACCGAGTTTGGCGGATAGGGATTGAATTAAAAGGGCCATGATATTAGAAAATAAGATCACCCATAAGAGCATATATCCGTATTTAGAACCCGCCGAAATATTCGTTGCGAAGTTGCCGGGATCAATATAGGCAATGGCTGCTATAAATGCAGGGCCGAGAAAAGGGAGCAGCCCTCTGAATCCTCTGATTTTCCCGTCAAGCGCATCTTGGACGGCTTTGGAACGGGGAGATTGTGCTGTGATGTCCTTGTTCATCATGTCTCACCTGAATTCTGTTTGTTTTTGCCGTACAACAAAGAGTTTCCTTAAGGCAAATTATTTTATCTACATCATATGACCATCCCGGTTTCTTGTCAACCGAAAATGTTCAAAATACACTTCTGAATTTTTCCCTGTTATGTAACATGATATGTAGGGATTCGGGATAAGGTCCCATATAAAAAGACATCGTTTCAGTTCGAAACGATGCCTCCTGTATCTAATGAGTCGAGTCTAGGCTTCCTTCCGCAGCCCGCGGAATATAAGGCCCAGCAAGAACACGAAGATGGCTGCCCCGATGATGGCCGGGAAAATAGCAAAGCCGGCGAGGCTCGGTCCCCATGTGCCAAGAAGTCCGTGCCCAATCCAAGCGCCGATCAGCCCGGCAATCATAGAGCCGAAAATTCCTCCCGGCAGCCGGTTTCCTACAATGGCGCTCCCAATTAATCCGATAACAATAGCAACAACTAATGAAACCAAAAAGCTAAGCATCATGATCACCTCTCATAAATGATTTACCAATCAATAACCGCTCCTGATCATTTCGAAACACCTAAAAGCATATTCCTTTATGATCCTGTTTTAATCTTTCTCTGCACACTGCCGTCAGCTAAATGAACAATGACCTCAGTGCCTTTATGCGCCGCGATTTCCTTTGCCCGTTCAATCGCTTCTTTCTTTGTATCCTTGATTTCAGACACACGTTTGGCGCCCTCGGCTTTGACTGCCCAGCCTTTTTTATGCTTAATAACATGCTCTGCTTTATTCATGAGCTCGGGGCCGCTGCCGCTGCTTGGATCAGCATCGCGTTCTGTCTCATCATCATGCGTCAGGAAATCGTCAATTTCATCTGTAGAGGCGTTTTCCGCCCATTCCTTCGCTTTGCTTGTCGCAATTGGAATCGCGCGCCCTTCCTCATAGCCTTCATCAATCATCGCATTCGCAATGTCTATCGCCTTTTTTCTCACCGGCTTCTCAAGATTTTTTAATGAAGCAGGATAATCCTTCATCGACCAAGGCATGTCCATCACTCCTTTTCCTTTTATAAAAATGGTACCCGCAGGTGAAAAATAAAAACGCATCCGAAAAAATGAAGGTATACTATATAGTAGAAAAAACGGAAGGGAAGTGCGGATTGGGTGCCAACAGAACGAAAAGAAGACTTACATCAGCAATTAAAAGAGATAGAGAAATGGGAAAAAGATCAGCAAAAAGTCTGGTTTTGGGAAAAGCTCAGCCGTCTCCCGTTTCAGCTGCTGGACAAGCTGACACCGGAATTCATCCAGAAAAAGATCGGCAAGCTCTTGGATGAGGTCGGCAGCTTTGTTCAAACAGGCGGACAGTACCTGACATCTGAAAAACAGATTATCAGGATATTTCAAAAGAAACTGCCGGAGGAGATCTTTGAATCGCTGGAGGACATCCGGAAAGCGCCTCTTCCTGTCATGGATGAAATTGCGGAAGGAATGGGCAAAAACAGAACCAACGCAGCAACCGTTCAAGGCGCGACAACCGGTGTGGGCGGCGTGTTTACGCTGGCGGCAGACATTCCGGCAGTGCTTGGCTTATCACTAAAAACATTACAGGATATCGCAGTCGCATACGGCTATGACCCAAAGGAGAAAAAAGAACGCGTCTTCATTGTGAAATGTCTGCAGCTGACGTCGGCTGATGTTGTCGGCAAAAGATCGATTTTGCAAGAATTAAAACACTACGATCAAGACCGTACATATAAGAATGTCGCTTCTCAAATCCAAGGCTGGCGAGAAGTCGTTTTGGGCTATCGAGACACGTTTGGCTGGAAAAAACTTTTCCAGATGGTGCCGGTTGCCGGAATGGTTTTTGGCGCCGCTGCCAATCGCTCAACATTAAACGACATTACCGAGACAGGCATGATGCTGTACAAAAAGAGGCGCATTCTTGAACGACTGAAAGAAACAGAACGAGAGATGGAATAGCAGAAAGCAGACGGACACCGCGATCCGCCTGCTTTTTTTAGTGGAAACATACCCAATGTGTTTTGTTTGTTTAAAAGAATTGTGAGCGGGAATACAACAACCAACACCAATTAAAGGAGGAATTCAAAATGGCAGACAATAACAAAATGAGCAGAGAAGAAGCAGGTAGAAAAGGCGGAGAAACAACAAGCAAGAACCATGACAAAGAATTCTATCAAGAGATTGGTCAAAAAGGCGGAGAAGCCACTAGCAAAAACCATGACAAAGAATTCTATCAGGAAATCGGCGAAAAAGGCGGAGAAGCCACTAGCAAGAACCATGACAAAGAGTTCTATCAAGAAATCGGTGAAAAAGGCGGAGAAGCCACTAGCGAAAATCATGACAAAGAATTCTATCAAGAAATCGGCCGAAAAGGCGGAGAGGCAACAAGCAAAAATCATGATAAAGAATTCTACCAAGAAATTGGCTCAAAAGGCGGAAACGCCCGCAACAACGACTAATCAAAAGCATAAAGGCAGACAACCTGTAAATAAAAAAGCGATCCGGCACATCAGCTGGATCGCTTTTTTTTGGAATCTTCTCAATTTATGCCACTATTGCGATACAATAAGTGAAAAAGGGGTTTTCGCTAATGTCCAAGATGCAAAACTTGCTCGCCATCGCAAATGAAGTCAAAGAAAAGCACGCCAATTTTTCAATCTCAGAGGTCAACGACCACTGCGTGCGCCTTGCGGTGTTTACGGGAGAATATGACTGGCACCATCACCCTGACTCAGACGAATTGTTTATTGTTCTTGAAGGGGAGCTGCTGATCGATTTTAAGGACAAAGAAACCGCGGTGCTCAAAGCAAATGACAGCCTGCTGATCCCGAAAGGCACGGTTCACCGCACACGCTCTTATGTCAGAACGGTTAATCTCTGTGTGGAGCATAAACAAGCCGAAACCGTCATCATAGAGGAGCAGCCATGCTAATCAAAAAGATGATATGTGAAGTAGACGCTGCAAACGCTGAAGCATTTGCAAAAGCGCAGTCACAGTGGGGAGCATTATCGCATATAAGCGGCTTTATCAAACAGGCCGGCGGCTGGCGAAAAACGATAGACGAGCCGCCCACCGCAGAAATCATCAGTGTATGGGAAAACAGAGAAGCCTATGATCATTTTATGGAGAACGAACATGACAGCATATACGAGGAAAACGATCAGAAGGCTGTAATTCTTTCGATAGAGGTGACGGTGTACGAAGAGGATAAACCGTTCGTTCACGATCTGTTACATAACCCCGATATCCGGTACGAACCAAACTGGACGGTTCTGAAGGCATAATCAAAGCCCAAAACATCATGTTTTGGGCTTGTCTCTTTACTCGCGTCCCGGAAGTGTATTATGAACATAAGGCGGTGCTGGTTTTAACTCCGGTTTTTCTCCAAACGTTTTTGCCTCTTTCACATATTCAAAGGCTTCTCCGTCCGGCGCTTTTTCATTCAGCCAGTTTTGCTTGGCGCTTTCTTCGCCTTCAGAGAAATTGATAAGCTGATGTGAGAACTCTTGTTTTTCGAGCGCTTTCGGGAAGGTACCCGGCACAACCGGACCTTCCTGTGCTTCTAATTCTTTAATGGCGGCAAGCCATTGGTTCTGGTGCATTGTGTCACGCGCCAGCAGGAAGCTGAGCATATCTTTGACGCCTTTGTCATCCGTCATTTCAAACAGGCGTGCGACCTGCAGACGGCCCTGTGATTCTGCATTCAGGTTGGCGCGGAAGTCTGCCAGCAGGTTTCCGCTTGCTACGATATAACCGCCGCTCCAAGGTACGCCTGTACTGCTTTCCGGCATGGCGCCAAGTCCTGATACAATCGCATGGTGAGGGTTCATGCCGCCCAGGATGGAGCCGATGACCGGATCTTCAGCAGCTTTTTCCTGCTGATCAAGAGGGGCATCCTCAAGAAGTCTGGCAATCATCGTTGCGATCATTTCAACATGCCCGAGCTCCTCAGTTGCCGTATCCATCAGCAAGTCCTTGTATTTTTCATTTCCTCTTGTGTTCCAGCCTTGAAATAAGTACTGCATGGCAACTGAAATTTCTCCGAATTGCCCGCCTAAAATTTCTTGCATTTTTTTAGCGAATAATGGATCTGGACGATCTGGTTTAGCAGGATGCTGCAGCATTTTTGTGTGCTTAAACATGTACCCATCTCCTTTTTCGTTTATCTCTTTTTATATTTCCGATCGATAGAAAGATAAACGAAAAACAGCGTATCGAGATAGGAACTATGAATCTATTCGCAGCTCCAACAGTTCCCGGATCAGCTCCCGGCCAAAGATGGGCTCATACTGCCGGTAAACAGGGTCAAGACGCTTCATCCATTCTTTTTTCTCTTTATCTGACAGCTCATAAATATGTATAGCAGAATTCTTTTTGATTTCTTCCAGCTGCTCCTTGTTCATTTGTTCGGCATACGTTTCATTCCACTCCGACGTCTCCTTCATCGCTTCAGTCAAAATGCGTCTTGTTTCTGGTGTTTGCGCCTTCCAGAAGTGTTCATCAGTCATGACAGCGTAGCCGAGGTAACCGTGGCTGCTTATTGTCAAATAGTCCTGAACATTATAAAATTTTTTAGAATAGATGTTTGAAATTGTATTTTCTTCGCCATCGACTACATTGTTTTCTAACAGCTGAAAGGTAGAATTGAAGGATTCCTGATGAGGTGTTGCGCCAAGCAGCTTGAACTGATCCTCAATCACATCGCTTTGCATAATGCGCAGATCCTGCCCTTTTAAATCATCCGGTGTTTTGACCGGCCCTTGATTTGTTGTGATTTGCTTAAAGCCGTTCGTCCAATAGGCCAGTCCTCTTAATTGGTTTTTCTTTAGAGAATCAAACAGCTGTGTGCCGATGCTTCCGTTCAGCCCTTTTTTGGCGGCGTTGTAATCTGTAAATGCATACGGCAGATCCAGCACTCCCCATTCAGGCGAGAGCATGCCGAGCTTCGATGTGGAGGGGGCGATAAATTGAACATCACCGTTTTGCAATGCTTCAATTTCTTCAATATCCGAGTACAGGCTTCCATTCGGAAATACTTCTATTTTTATTTTCCCGCCTGATTTTTCGTTCACCAGATCAGCGAATTTATTGGCGGCCAGCCCTTTTGGCGTATTTTCAGCAACCACGTGGCTGAATTTAAACACGATTTGATCCTGCAGGCCTTCCTGGTCGTCATCATAAACAATCTTTTTATTGCCTGTATGATCATGGAATCCGATAAATAAAGCGGTTGCAATTCCAGCGATCATCAGTGCGAGACATGCAAGCAAACTCTTCATGAAAACCCTCCCCTATGTTAAGGATAATGGGGGCAATGACATTCGTAAAGACCTGAAAGGAGAAGCTGATGAACAAAAAGAAGCTCTCAATCCGTTGGAAAATCACGATCTTATCCTATATACTCGTCATTTTCTCCTTTTTGATCGGCGGCATTGTGCTCATCGGCAACATTCAGCATACAGAGGAGCGGGAGCTGAAAAAGCGGCTGATGAATACGGCCCGGACTGTGTCAGAGATGACAGAAGTGAAAGAAGCCTTGGCGCGAAAAAAACAAACAGAAGCTGTTCGCCATGCGGTTGAAGAAATCAGGATGATTAATGAAGCAGACTATATTGTCGTCATGGATATGAATCACATCCGATATACGCATCCTGTCAGCACAAGCATCGGCAAGAAATCAGAAGGTGCAGACGAGGAGGCAGCGTTTGCGGAGCACATTTATTTCTCTGAAGCAAAGGGCGAGCTCGGCACGGCGGTTCGCGCTTTTTATCCGGTTAAGGATCAAGACCTGAACCAAATAGGCGTGGTGCTTGTCGGAAAAACGCTGCCGGGGATCGCTGACATCCTGCTTCATTTAAAGCGTGATATCGCCTTCATCGTTGTGCTGACACTCGGCTTTGGCCTTGCTGGTTCCTTTTTGCTGGCCCGCCATATCAAAAAACAAATGTTTCAGCTTGAACCCCATGAGATTGTCCGAATGTATGAAGAACGGACAGCGACGTTTCACTCGATGAATGAAGGGGTGATCGCTATTGACAATCGGCTCGTCATTACGATTTTTAATGAAAAAGCGAAACAGATCTTTGAAGTGCAGGGGGATCTGATCGGCAAGGTGATTTGGGAGGTTCTCAAGGATTCGCGCCTGCCTGAAATCGTGGAGCGGAACAAAGCGGTTTATAATGAAGAAATTCGTGTCAGCGGAAAAGTCATCATGAGCAGCAGAATTCCGATCGTCATGAAGAAAAAAGTGATCGGCGCCGTTGCGATTTTTCAGGACAGAACGGAAGCGGCCAAGATGGCAGAGGAATTGACTGGTGTCAGAAACTTTGTGGAGGCGCTCCGTGTCCAAAACCATGAGCATATGAATAAGCTGCACACGATCGCCGGCCTCATCCAGCTGGGGAAATCTGAAAAAGCCTTGCAGCTTGCATTCCAGGCGTCAACTGAGCAGGAAAATGTGACTGAATTTCTGCACCGCTCGATTCAAAATGACGCTGCGGCAGGCCTTCTATTAAGTAAAATCAGAAGGGGAAGAGAGCTCGGCATTGCTGTTCATATAGATGAAAACAGCAGTCTTCAGCAATTTCCCGAGCATGTTGATCAGCATGATATTGTCGTGCTTTTGGGGAATCTGATTGAAAATGCCTTCGGCTCATTTGAAACCGTTCAATCTGAAGACAAACGAATTGACATTAGTATCGAACAAACAGATGATATCCTTGCTATTTTAATAGAAGATAACGGCTGCGGAATTGATCCGGCACATATGCCTCGCCTTTACGACAAAGGTTTTACGGTCAATAAAACTGGCGGTACAGGCTATGGCCTGTATCTAGTGAAACAAATCATAGACAAAGGATCGGGCACGATAGAAGTTGATTCACATGCGGGGCAGGGGACATCTTTTTCTATCGTTTTTCCAATGAAGGGGGAGGAAGCACAGCATGGCTCGTAAAGAATGGAAGGTTCTGCTCATTGAAGACGATCCGATGGTTCAAGAGGTCAATAAGGATTTCATTACAACTGTTAAAGGCGTTACTGTCTGTGCAACGGCAGGAAACGGAGAGGAAGGCATGAAGCTGATTAAAGAAGAACAGCCGGATCTCGTCATTCTCGATGTGTACATGCCGAAAAAAGACGGCATCAAGACCTTGCAGGAGATCAGAAAGCAAAAGCTTGAAGTGGATGTCATTGTCGTCTCCGCTGCAAAAGACAAGGAAACGATCTCACTCATGCTGCAAAACGGGGCGATTGACTATATCTTAAAGCCGTTTAAGCTTGAGCGAATGAGACAGGCGCTCGAAAAGTACAAGCAATATAAACAAAAAATCGAAGCGAATGATACGCTGTCCCAGGAACAGCTCGATGCGATCCTGAATATTCCGCAGCAGGCCGTACAGGATCTGCCGAAAGGGTTGAATCACTTCACGATGAATGAAGTCACTGCTTTTTTGAAACAGCAAACCGCATCCCTTTCTGCTGAAGAGGTCGCCAAGGCGCTCGGCATCGCCAGAGTGACAGCCAGACGATATCTTGATTACTTAGAAAAAACCGGGATCATCAAATTGGACGTTCAATACGGCGGAGTCGGCCGGCCGGTCAACCGCTACGTGTTAAAAGGATAAACCTGAGACCAAAAAGACCAAAATGTCCGTTATGATCATAAACTTCCCCAGACGTTATGAAAACGCTATCATTCTAGTAAGAAAGACACAAAAGGCGAATAGGACAGGGGGATGAAGGATATGAAACTGTTTAAAAATTTAACAGTTCAGGTCATAACCGCGGTCATCATCGGGGTCATTGTCGGGCTGGTCTGGCCGGATGTCGGCAAAGAAATGAAACCGCTTGGCGATACATTTATCAACGCTGTTAAAATGGTGATCGCACCAATCATTTTCTTCACAATCGTTCTCGGGATTGCAAAAATGGGCGATATGAAGAAGGTTGGAAAAGTAGGGGGAAAAGCGTTTATCTATTTCGAGGTTGTCACCACCCTCGCACTCATTATCGGTTTATTTGTCGTCAATATTATGAAGCCGGGTGCGGGTCTTGATTACAGCAAGCTTGAAAAGGGAGATGTATCACAATACACGCAAAATGGCGGTCAGGGAATCGACTGGATTGAATTTGTTACACACATTGTTCCATCCAACATGGTTGATGCCTTCGCAAAAGGGGACATTTTGCAGGTCTTATTCTTTTCTATTCTTTTCGGAGTGGGTCTTGCGGCATTAGGTGAAAAAGGGAAAAGCGTCATTGATTTCTTCGACAAGGTTTCTCACGTTTTTTTCAAAATTATCGGCTACATTATGCGTGCCGCGCCAATCGGGGCATTCGGGGCGATGGCGTATACAATCGGACACTTCGGGCTCGATTCCATCAAACCGCTGGCAAGCTTAATGATGTCTGTTTATATTACGATGTTCCTGTTCGTATTTGTTGCTTTAAATATCATCTGCAAGCTTTACGGATTCAGCCTGTGGAATTACCTTCGCTTCATTAAGGATGAGCTTTTGATCGTGCTTGGCACAAGCTCTTCCGAATCGGTGCTTCCGCGTATGATGGATAAAATGGAGCGCTACGGCTGTTCCAAATCAGTTGTCGGGCTTGTTATTCCGACGGGCTATTCGTTTAACCTCGACGGCACATCCATTTATTTATCAATGGCAACTGTCTTTTTGGCACAGGTGTTTGGAGTAGACCTCAGCATCGGCCAGCAAATTACGATTATCCTCGTTCTGATGCTGACATCGAAGGGAGCGGCAGGTGTGACGGGAAGCGGATTTATCGTCCTTGCCTCAACGCTGTCAGCGCTGCAGGTCATTCCGCTGGAGGGTCTTGCACTCCTGCTAGGGGTTGACCGTTTCATGAGTGAAGGAAGAGCCATTGTGAACCTGATCGGAAACGGAATCGCCACGATCATTGTTGCCAAAAGCGAAAATGAATTTGATGAAGCAAAAAGCGTAGAGGCTGTTGAAGGCATGAAAAAAATGAAAACAGCAGTCTGAAAAAAAGAACGGCCCATCCATGGGCCGTTTTTTTAATTGTTTAAGAATTATTAAGGTAAGGACAGAGACCTCAGCATTTTTTTGTT
>NZ_JAVAXX010000090.1:0-21477 GCF_042709275.1 Bacillus sp. LR_5
TTTTTATTGAAATGATGGGATCAAATAGAAAAATTGTATTTTCACGGCCGAAAATAAAAAAATCCCGGCTCTGAACCGGGATTTTTCTTACACAGAAACAAGCGCTTTTTCATTTTTAATCAGATCATAGGTCAAGCATACAGGTTTATTTGTACGGGGATCAGTCACGATTTCGGCATCAATCTGAAATACCTGCTTCAAAATGTCCGGTGTCATAACCTCCAGTACGGTGCCTTCCTTGATGACCGTGCCTTTTTTGAGCGCGATCATATAATGAGAAAAACGGGCTGCGTGGTTAAGGTCATGAATGACCATTAAAATCGTCCGCCCCTGCTCTTTGTTGAGTCTGTCAAGCAGCTGAAGAATTTCAAGCTGGTGTGCGAGATCAAGATACGTTGTAGGTTCATCCAGCAGCAGCAATTCAGTCCCTTGTGCAAGCGCCATGGCAATCCACACGCGCTGACGCTGTCCGCCTGACAGTGCCTCAATCGGCCTTTCAGCAAATTCAGCCATGCCTGTTTCTTCAAGCGCCCATTTGATAATCCGGCGGTCTTCATCATTTAATCTGCCGAATCCTGACTGATGCGGAAACCTGCCGTACGATACCAATTCATACACCGTTAAACCGCTCGGCGCTTCAGGTGTCTGCGGCAGAATCGCCATATCTTTCGCAATGTCCTTTGTAGACATTTTATGAATCGCTTTGCCGTTTAAATAGACGGTCCCTGCATGTGAACGCATAATTCTGGACATTGTTTTTAATATCGTTGATTTCCCGCAGCCGTTCGGGCCGATTAGGGTGGTAATTTTCCCTTTAGGAATCGATATATTTAACTCTTCTACAATCACCCTGTCGCCATAACCGATTCCAAGCTGATCTGTTGATAATGAATTCATATTCGGCCCCCTCCTCTAATTCGCTTTCATCAATAAATAAATAAAGTAAGGCGCACCTAATACGGAAATGACAAGTCCAACCGGAATTTCTGACGGTGCCAATACATTTCTCGCCAGCGTATCTGCGAGCAAAAACAGAAATGCGCCGATGAAGGCGGAGACCGGTATCAGCGTCTGGTGACGGGGACCGGTAAGCCTTCTTGCCACGTGGGGCGCGATCAATCCGAGAAACGCAATGCCCCCTGCAGCTGCAACGCATGAAGCGGCAAGTGTGACCGCTGCCAGAAGAAGAATCCGTCTTTCCCTTTCCACAGCAGTGCCCAGCCCGGTCGCTAATTGGTCTCCAAGCTGTAAAATGTTCAAATAGCGTGCCTTATATAAAGTAAACGGAAGCAAGATCACAATCCAAGGGAGAATCGCCCAGATCATATTCCAGTTTGCCCCCCATATCGAGCCGGATATCCAAACCGCGGCTTGCATAAAATCATGAGGGTCCATCTTGAGCTGAAAAATCAGCAACAGGGCGTTAAATCCGGCATTCACACCAATGCCGACTAAAATCAACCGAATCGGGGTCACGCCTTTTTTCCAAGCCAGAAGATAAATGAGAAACGCGGCGAGGATCGCGCCCGCCAAAGCACTGAACGGCAGCATAAATGTACCGAAAAAGCTGAGGTCTGAAGCTGACTCTTGAAAAAAGTAAATAAAAAGCACAACAGCAAGAGAGCCGCCGGCGTTAATTCCGAGAATACCGGGCTCAGCCAGATCATTTTGAGACACGCTTTGCAAAATGGCTCCAGCAACAGCGATTCCCGCCCCAACGAGCAAGGAAAGGATGATCCGGGGAAGCCTGAACTCAAATAAAACAAGCTCGTCACGCGCCGTTCCTTGGCCGAAAAAGACCTGAAGCGTTTTAAGCGGTGCAATTTTGATGACGCCCAAATTTAGACTGATAAAAAAGACCAGCACGATGAGCAGAAAGGTCACAGCCATCACAAAGAACGGCTTTTTCGTTTTTGTTTTCATTACAGCCCTCTCCTTTCACGGCGTGCCAAATAAAAGAAAAAGGGAACGCCGATTAGAGAAGTCAGCGCGCCTACAGGCGTTTCAAAGGGCGCATTTACGAGTCTTGCCGCAATGTCAGCAAACACAAGCAAAACAGCGCCGAGCACTGCCGAGCAAGGAATAATCCACCTATAATCTACACCGACCAAAAATCGGGTAATATGCGGAATGATCAGTCCGATAAATGCGATGGTGCCAGCTATGGAAACCGCAGCCCCCGTCAAAATCACAACGACAAGCATGCCAACCAGTTTTACCGCTGATGTATATTGTCCAAGCCCTTTCGCCAGCTCATCACCGAGACTTAACACTGTCACAGACCGGGCTATGATAAACGCCAGCGTTAAACCGACAGCCCCTGCGAGAAGCAAAAGCTGGACACCTGACCATTTCACGCCCGCTACTCCGCCTGCGTACCAAAAACTGATATCCTGAGCG
The DNA here is from genome assembly GCF_042709275.1 of Bacillus sp. LR_5. Taxonomy (NCBI): domain Bacteria; kingdom Bacillati; phylum Bacillota; class Bacilli; order Caryophanales; family Bacillaceae; genus Bacillus; species Bacillus sp. LR_5. The sequence continues at coordinate 2,401 of NZ_JAVAXX010000090.1, forward strand.
ACATCAAAGCGGATTGCAATGGCGGTTGAAATGCCCGTAAAGAAATAAGTAACAGCCGTTCCCGCGAGAGCAAGTTTTACAGGCGTAAGTCCGCCTCTTGAAAACATGCCGATACCCATTACCGTCGATGCCCCCAGCCCCGCTCCTGCAAAGGACCATAGCACAAGCCCCATAGCAGAAAGTCCGGGGAAAAAGGCAAACGCAATCGAAACGGCAAACGCGGAGCCCGATGTAACGCCCATAATCGAAGGCTCTGCCAAAGGGTTTCTCGTCATCCCCTGCATGATCGCTCCCGACACTGCTAGCAATGCGCCGACAAGTGCAGCAGCAGCCGTTCTTGGCAGCCGAAGATCGTGTATAATTTGGTGGGACGTCTCTGTCGGCTGAAAATGAAAGATGGCGTCCCACACAGTGCGCAAATGAATATCCGCTGCACCGAGAGATATGGATAAAAGCGCGCCAAGGCATAGTAAGCATATCCCTGCAATAAGGACAATGACCGCGCCATATGACCTTGACGTCCATTGGATTTCTTCTGATGTGGTCTGTCTATTTTTCTTTTGACTCAACAGCCGTACTTCCTTTCCAATACTGATAATGATTATCAATTGCTGTTCCAGTATATCACTTTTTTCCGCTGATTTAATAGAGCGTTTTAAACAAAAATGAGAATATAATTGCAAAAATATCGTGTCAACTGGCTCTTGCGATGGTATAATCACATTGATAATGATTCTCTTTATCACCTATTTTCCAGAAAGAAGGTATGAGATATGACCCATATCTATAAGAAACTCGGAGCCGCATTTTTTGCCCTGCTATTAATTGCAGCGCTGGCAGCCTGCGGAAATAACTCAGAAAGCAAAGGCTCTTCCTCTGATTCAAAAGACGAAGAAACCATTACATACAAGGCTGAAAACGGAAATGTGAAAATTCCTAAACATCCTAAACGGGTGGTTGTCATGGCTGACGGCTACTACGGCTACTTCAAAACACTGGGCATCAACGTCGTCGGTGCGCCTGAGAATGTATTTAAAAACCCCTACTACAAAGGAAAAACCGATGGTGTCACAAACATCGGAGACGGCACGTCCATTGAAAAAGTCATTGATTTGAATCCTGACTTGATTATTGTCTGGACAACGCAAGGCGCTGATATTAAAAAGCTTGAGAAAATCGCGCCGACTGTCGCGGTAAAATACGATAAGCTCGACAATATCGAACAGCTGAAAGAATTCGCAAAAATGACGGGAACTGAAGATAAAGCGGAAAAATGGCTGGCTGAGTGGGATAACAAAGTTGCGGCAGCTAAAACAAAAATCAAAAAAGCCGTCGGTGACAAAACAATTTCCATTATGCAAACGAATGGAAAAGACATTTACGTATTCGGTAAAGATTTTGGAAGAGGCGGAAGCATTATTTACAAAGATCTCGGCCTGCAGGCTACAAAGCTGACAAAAGAAAAAGCCATTGACCAGGGTCCTGGATATACAAGTATTTCATTAGAGAAGCTCCCTGACTTCGCCGGAGATTATATTTTCGCAGGACCATGGCAATCAGGCGGTGATGATGGCGGCGTTTTTGACAGCTCCATCTGGAAGAACCTAAGCGCCGTTAAAAATGACCATGTCTATAAGATTGACCCAATTGGCTTCTATTTTACAGACCCGATTTCATTAGAGGGCCAGCTGAAGTTTATTACGGAAAGCTTAACAAAATAAACAAAAGAGCCGCCTGCCTGCGGCTCTTTTTCCATCCATTAAAAGGAGCGGCTCATTTTGAACCATATCGGATATTTTCTTGCGCAATTCATATTTAGCTGCATGATCATCGCGATCAGTTTTTTTAACAGGCTCTATATCGGAAAACCTTTTTATCATGTGCTCTTGGTATTCATCATAGTGTTAGTCGTGTTTAGTTTCCTGGAGAGACTGAAAAAACGGTTTTTGCATATGCGATTATCCGCAAAGGTTTTTCTCTCTATTTCAGCTTTCCTGTCAGCTATTTTAACGATCGGATTACTAACAGGAGAAATTGCATTTCGATAAAAAAGACACCTGAAAATCAGGTGTCTTTTGTTTATGCTTGTTTTTCTTTCTGGAACTTTTTAACCACAAATGGATAAACGATCAACCCGACAAAGAATAAACCGATGCCGAGAATAAATGTCGTTAAATCCGCTGTGCCTGTTACAATCACAAACAATGAGTATGCGCACGCTAAAATCGCAATCAATCCGTCTTTTACGCGGGAGCCTTTTAGCTGGTCATATGTTTCACCTTTGATGACAAGCTTCAAGCTGTAAATCGCTGATACCAAATACGGAATTAAATACGCAAGTGTTGCCGCTGTCGTTAAAAACGTAAATGCGTCACTTATTGTCCGGGAAATAACAGAGAAAATGAAGACCTGTGACATCACATTTGTAATAATCAGCGCATTAATCGGACTTCCCTTTTTATTCGTTTTCGCAAAGAATGCCGGAAAATCTCCTGCTTTAGCAGCTTGGTAAGGAACCTCAGAGCCAAGCAAAATCCAGCCGAGCATCGTTCCGAATAAGCAAAGAATCGCCAATAGGGCCATGATCACGCTTCCCGCGTTCCCGACAATCGCATACAGCACATCAACGAACGGTTTTTCAGAGCCGACAAGCTTATCATGCGGCAGAACGCCCATCGTAATTAAAGTCACAATAATATAAATGCTCAATGCAATCAGCAATCCGGTAATTGTCGCACGTTTTACATCACGCTGAGAACGCGCGCGTCCGGACAGGATAACCGCTGATTCAATTCCGACAAACGCCCAAAGAGTAGAAATTGCGGCGTTGTGAACCTGGCCGCCAATTCCGATGCTTGTGCCGTTTTCGCCTTGAATTGGAAAATAAAAATGATCGAATAATGTCGTTTGAAATACAAACAATCCGGCAACGATAAAGAAGACAAAACCTAATACTTTCGAAAACGTTGTGATAAAGTTTAATTTACTTGCACCGTTAATGCTTGCAACAAGAATTGTGTGCGTTCCCCATAGCAAGATTGTACATACAGCAAACGTCAGCAATTGGCCGAGTGTCACCTCTTGCCCGCCGATTGAAAACATTTCACGTTTATCAACCAAGATCGGGAAGAACGAAGTCAAGTAACCGGCAAGACTTGTAATAATCGCCACGTTACTGATCCAGCTCGCCACCCAGTAGCCCCACACCATTGTGAATCCGGCAGCGTTCCCTTTCTTCGGATCAGAAAACAGCGCTCTCGCATAACTTTGCGGTCCCGCTGTCAGCTCAGGCTTGCGAATGGACAAGTGCCCGAAGACAAGCGCAATCATTAGCACGCCGGCACCTGTCAAAAGCCAGGCGGACGTAGCGCCAAGCGGACTTGCGATCGTAGCAAGCGAACTCGGCAGGGAGAAAATTCCTGATCCAACCATATTTCCAACGACAAACGCCGTTAATAACCAAAAACCCCATTTTTTCGTCTGTTCCATTCCAGTACCTCCAATGATTCTTTGTACGGACCAGACCCCGAGATCATATAAAACGCAAAAAAAGCCTGAACAAAAGTCCATGCTTAAAGAAACACACACCCTTGATCTCCGGATAGCCCTCCGCGAAAAAGCACGCGGCAGTCCTGCACTTATTCAGATACAGTCCCAGCATAGAGAAGGATCGGCTTTCTCCACACTTCGGCGCTGATGCCTTTTACACATGTTTAACAGCTCCTGTCAGCCTAGCATGTGTGACTCATCATCCGCGCAACCTCTACCTCACTGAGAAAGAGTGAGGATTTAAATATTCAGTTACTCCCAGAAGGTTATCAAAGAAAGGATGATCTGTCAAAGGGAACAGATGGAAAATACGGATAGAGACAAGCCCTATCCGCACTGTGGTTTATCGATTATTTTTCTTTTTTTGCACAGCTTCTTGAAGTGGATCATCTTTTAGAGCTGAACCGGCATCTTCAAGAGCTCCCTGGATTACGTTTTTTTCTTTATCAGAACGTTTTCCTTTATCTTTATTAAAGAAACCCATTCGTATCACCTCTTTATAGAAAATAGGTACATGTTTAAGATGCCTTTTTCCTTGAGAAATTATGCGGGAAATTTTTTATCGTACAAAGTCCTGTTGATCAAACATACATTCTCTTGATATATTTGTAATTCAGAGATTTTTTGCAAAAGATAAAAGGAGAAGCGGGAAATGACAGGAAAAACACACATCATGGGAGGCATCGCTTCTTGTACGGCAGTGGCTTATTATTATGGATTTGATCCAGTGCTTATGGCTGCGTCAGGCGCGGTTGGGGCATTGATACCCGATATCTGCCACACGCAAAGCAAAATCGGGAGAAGATTTCCTATTTTATCGAAAGTGGTCAGCTCCGTTTTTGGCCACCGAACCTTTACGCACAGCCTGCTGTTTCTGCTCATCATGTTTTTTATCACAGGCACATATATTCCAGATAAAAACATATCAACCGGACTGATGATCGGAATGGCGAGCCATTTGATTCTTGACGCTTGGACGGTGAACGGAATCAAATTATTATTCCCTTCAACGATCCGCGTGCGGCTCCCACTATATATGAAGACAGGCAGTTTTTCCGAGCAGCTCGTGTTAGCCGGGCTGACAATTGCTTCATGTTACTACTTTTATATGCTGTTTCATGGACGCATGTTTTAAACGTGAGTGCTGACACTTGTCTGAACGGGCTGTTTTTAGTAGGTTTTACATAAGAAGCATTTCATGCAGATGATCAAGAAAACGTGAGGAGTCATATTAATGAAAGGAACCTTTTTTCACAATCAGCGGTTTTTATGTATTTCGATCGTATTCATGTGGATCAAAACGTATGCGATCTATAAACTCGGCTTTGATTTGCAGATCGATTCTCTGTTGGAGGAGCTGATGTTGCTGATCAACCCGCTCAGCTTTATCCTTCCTTTATTCGGGATCGGCCTGCTTCTGAAAGAAAATAAGCAGCGGGTCTTTTTGCTGATTGCCAATTTGGTTCTGACTGTAATCTTGATTTCCAACACGATTTTTTACGGCTTTTATATCGATTTTATTACCATCCCGGTTTTGTTTCAGGCCAGTAACATGAGCGATATGGGCAGCAGTGTAAAAGAACTGTTCAACCCTCTGTTTATCGCCCTGTTTGCGGATTTGGTTTTTCTTCTGCTGCCTGCCCGAAAAGAGAAACACTCGCAGACAAAAGCCGCATCCCGCACGGTCAAACGGTACTATGCAGCTTCCTGCGGCATGATTTTATGCACCCTGGCACTTGCAGAAGTACAGCAGCCGAGGCTTTTGGCACATTCCTTTGACCGGGAAATGCTCGTCAAAAGCATCGGTCTGTTTCAATTTCATATCTACGATACGATATCTCAGACTGTGAATATAAGCGCGAAAGCATTTGCAGATGAAGACAGCATGACTGCCATTAAAAACTACACAGAGGCTGATTACAGCAAGCCTGACCAAAGCAAGTTCGGGCTGGCAAAGGGGCGCAACGTCATCTTTGTGACGCTTGAATCGACCCAAAGCTTTGTTCTGAATGAAAAGGTAAATGGAAAAGAAATTACCCCGTTTATGAATGATTTCATCAAAAAAAGCTATTACTTTGATCATTTCTATCAGCAAACCGAACAAGGCAAAACATCTGATTCAGAATTCATCGTCGCTAACTCGCTGTATCCTTCCCTTAGCGGCGCCGTCTTTTTCACGAAAAGCGACCATCAATTTCATACGATGTACAAATCGCTGAAACAACATGATTATTATTCAGCCGTCTTTCACGCCAATCATAAAACATTTTGGAACCGAAATGTGATGTACGATACATTTGGGATTGACCGCTTTTTTGATGTTGATGACTTCCATGTCACTCCCGGAACATCAACAAGCTGGGGCTTAAAGGATAAGGAATTTTTAGAGCAGTCAGCCGGAAAGCTGAAAAGCCTGCCGCAGCCGTTCTACAGCAGTTTCATCACATTAACGAATCATTTTCCGTTTGAGATTGATGAAAAGGATCAGCTGATTGATGAATATGATTCAAGCAGCGACCTGCTAAACCGTTATGTGACAACGGTTCGCTATGAAGATGAGGCATTGAAGCATTTTATCAAAAAACTGAAGAACGAGGGCTTATACGAAAATTCGATGATCGTGTTTATGGGAGATCATTACGGGATTTCAGAAGCCCATAACGATGCGATGGCTGAGTTTTTAGGGAAAGATGAAATCACGCCGTATGACAACGTTCAGCTCCAGCGGGTACCGTTTATTATACATATCCCGGGAATTACCGATCAAAAGCCGGAAACCATCTCTGACGCCGGAGGGCAGGTCGACGTCAGGCCGACACTGATGCATTTGCTAGGCATTGAAACAAAGGGCGATATTCAATTCGGCAACGATTTGCTGTCAGATGACCGCACCCCATTCGCCGTGCTGAGAAACGGCAGTTTTATAACGAACGACTATGTATACACGAAAAACACGTGCTACAGCCAAAAAACAGGTGAAGCGCTGGAAGATCAGAATGCGTGCCTCCCTTATAAGGAGAAAGCAAACGAAGAGCTGTCTTTTTCTGATAAAATCTTAAACGGCGACCTGCTCCGTTTTTATGAATAAAAAATCCCTCTGTACAGAGGGATTTTTTACGTTTCAAACATTACTTTACCGGTCAGCTTTGTGTGATAGCCGTTTAAATGGGACAGATTCGCCTTGTATTCCTCAGAATTCAAGATCTCCTTCACAGCCTTCAGCAGCTGCTCATGTTTTTTCAAAACGACGATATCATATTGTTCGTCGATAAGCGGGATAAAATCAACACTGCCCATATGTGCCGCGTGCTGCGCCCCGATTCCTGCGTCAGCCTGTCCGCTTGAGACTTGTGAAGCGACAGCGTAATGATCGGTCACGATTTCGCCGTATCCCTTTACATCAGCCGGATTCACACCAAGCAAGCCAAGCTGTTCATTAAGGAGCACCCTTGCGCCCGAACCCTTTTCCCTGTTGATAATCCGGATATCGGTCCTTTTCAAGTCTTCCCAGCCTTGAATGTTTTTCGGATTCCCTTTTTGAACATACAGTCCTGCTTTGCGGAGAACGACATTGATCAGACAAAACGGTTCACCTGACAAAATCCGTTTCACATAAGGCGCGTTATACTGGCCGGTTTCTGCATCGTACAAATGGAGGCTGACAATGTCACACTTTCCTTGATACATATCAATCAGGCTGTTTAAGCTTCCTTTGTATTTGCGGAGCGGCGTCTCCTGAATGGCATTCTCCAAATGCTTACTGAGCATATCCATCGAAATGTCCTGTCCGCTGATCATGACATTCGGTCTGCCGTCCGGCTCAGCCTCCTGCCTCTGTTTCGGTACTTCGGCTGCAGCAATAGGCTGAGACATTCTCATATTCGTCTTATATTGCTTTAGGTCTTCTTCGTCCACACGCATCTGCCTTCCGACACGGTAAGCAGGCAGCACGCCTTTTTTAATCAAATCATAAACGGTCAGCTTTGATACCTTCAGCAGACCTGCAACTTCTTCTATCGTATAGGAAGAGGTTTCATTCATCATCATCACTCTCCTATTTTATTATACCTTTTCGTCGAATGTAAAAAAACCCACATAAACCAAACATAATCAGTTATAATTAGTTATATCTAATGATAAGGGGTGCAATCATGTTTAAGAAGTATTCTATTTTATTCGCAGCCTTAACCGCTTTTCTGCTTGCAGCAGGCTGTTCTTCAAACCAGTCTTCAACGGACAGCGAGAAAAAAGTTACGTTAACCATCTCAGCTGCCGCCAGTGTACAGGATGCACTTGAGGAAATCCAAAAGAATTACGAAAAAGAACATCAAAACATTACAATCCAAGATAACTATGGCTCATCAGGCGCCTTGCAAAAACAGATTTCTCAAGGAGCAGGAGCTGACCTCTTCTTCTCAGCTGCTGAGGATAAATTTCAAAAGCTGGTGGATGATGGGGATATCGCCAAAAAAGACAGCACTGATTTAGTCGGCAATGAAATTGTGCTGGTCGTGCCGAAAAACGGCGATTCGCCTGTGACTCGCTTCAGCAATCTGGCTGATTCAGAAAAAATCGCCCTCGGAACGCCGGAATCCGTGCCGGCAGGAGCTTACGGGAAAGAATCACTGACAAAGCTGTCTCTATGGGACAAAGTGAAGGATAAGATCGTATACGGAAAAGACGTTCGCCAAGTTCTTTCTTATGTTGAAACAGGCAATGTAGACGCAGGCGTTGTTTATAAAACGGACGCTCTGATCTCAAAAAAGGTCAAAATCATTGACGAGGCAAAAGCAGATACACACAGCCCGATTGTCTATCCGTTAGGAATTGTAAAAGATACAAAACACCGTAAGGAAGCGAAGGAATTTTACGAGTACCTGCAATCTGATGAAGCAATGAAAGTATTTGAGAAATATGGTTTTACTGCTGAGTAGCATAAGCGCTTCAGATTTTTTCACACCTGTTTTGCTTTCCTTTCAGGTGGCGGCAGTTGCCGGAATTGTTGTCATTATTCTCGGAACACTGGCTGGAGCATGGATGTCGCGGGCATCATTTTTCGGAAAAACGGCGCTCGAAACATTTTTTATGCTTCCGCTCGTTCTTCCGCCTACTGTTGTCGGTTTTATTTTGATCGTCATTTTCGGAAAGCACAGTTTCATCGGTCAAGCCATCGAGTGGGTCTTTCAGCAGCCTGTCATTTTCACCTGGTGGGCCGCTGTGATCGCCTCAGCGGTTGTAGCCTTTCCGCTTATGTATCAATCCGCCAAAACCGGATTTGCTGACATTGATCCCGATATACAGGGCGCGGCAATGCTAGACGGCGCAAGCAGATGGAAGGTATTTATCCATATTTCAGTCCCGCTCGCCTATCCTTCATTGCTGACCGGAAGCATCCTCAGCCTTGCGCGGGCGCTCGGAGAATTTGGCGCAACACTCATGTTTGCAGGGAACATCCCCGGTGTTACGCAAACACTGCCGACGGCCATTTATGTGGCATTGGATTCCGGCAACAATACCCTTGCCTGGGCGTGGGTCGTCTGTATTGTTGTCATTTCCTTTTTGATGCTGTTTTTCATTCAACAGAAAAAAACACACTAAAAAAACTCCCCGTGACGGGGAGTTTTTCATTAAAACAGGAGCTCATCGGGATTTGGGCCGACACGCTCATCTTTGTTTAACGCGTCAATTTTGTCCATGTCTTCTTGAGACAATTCGAAATCGAAAATATCAGCGTTTTCGATGATACGGTGTTCTTTAATGGATTTTGGAATTGTTACAACTTCATGCTGCAGATCCCAGCGCAAAATCACTTGAGCCACAGATTTATTGTGTTTTTCAGCAATCTGTGTCAGTACTTCGTTATCCAAAAGCTGTCCCTGCATGAGCGGAGACCACGCTTCCAACTGGATGCCTTGCTCTTTACAGTAATCTCTTAATTCTTTTTGCGTCAAACGAGGGTGAAATTCAACTTGGTTCACCATCGGTTTGATTTCAGCATCTTTCAACAGCTCTTCTAAATGATGAACTTGGAAGTTGCTGACGCCGATCGCGCGGATTTTGCCGTCTTTGTACAGCTTTTCAAGCGCGCGCCATGTATCTTTATATTTATCCTTGCCAGGCCAGTGGATCAAATATAGATCTAAGTAATCAAGCTGAAGTCTTTCCAAGCTTTTTTCAAAGGCAGCAAGCGTTGTTTCGTAGCCTTGATCTTCATTCCATACTTTTGATGTGATGAAGAGCTCTTCTCTTGCCACACCGGATTCTTTAATTCCGATGCCAACGCCTTCTTCATTTTTGTAGATCGCTGCTGTATCAATGCTGCGGTAGCCGTTTTTAATTGCCGCTTTCACTGATTCAGTCGCTTCACTTCCATTTTCTACTTTAAAAACACCCAGACCGAACCAAGGCATTTCCACTCCGTTATGTAACTTTACAGTATCTTTTAAACTTGTTGGCACTTGAACATCCACCCTTTCACTGAAATGTAAGCGTCTATATTATCTCACATTCCTCTCAGCCGATACCAATAATACGCTTAAGACCCTCTTTTTGCTTCTTTTTTCACAGCACAGGCAAATCCAAACACTATTTTTTTCCTATTTTAACAATATTGAGATTATCGATACATTGAGCAGGGTATGCGTTTAGTGTAACCAAATGAAAACAAAGGAGGAAACAACTTGAAACATATTCGTATCCCAATGACACTTGCGCTTGGTGCCGCTTTGACAATTGCCCCTTTGTCCTTTGCTTCCGCTGAAGAAAATCCTGCTCCGAAGATCTCACAGACAGCAACTGCCGGAACAACTGCCGCTGATGTAGGTTTAAACGTCAACCTGGATGTGCTTGGAATTGCCAACCAGATCGCTGATGCCATCAAATCCTCACAGAACCGGGATGGATTTGTGAAAAACCTCATGGAGTCTTCCTTCTACGCATCCGGCCAAAAATATAACGTCATGGTATTTAATTTAAGCCAGGAGTATGAAGATCACTTGAACGGTGTGCAATTTTACGGTTCAGCCGTTTACGACGGCATTACGTACGGCATTTGGGTATTTGAAGACGGAACCTTTACAAACAAAGGTGATGGCGGCTGGATCAACTGGGCCTTCAGAGGCTGGTTCGACCGGGATGGCAGCACTGTCGAATTCCATCGCCCTTAATATAGAAAAAAGCTGGCGTTAGACGCCAGCTTTTTTGCTGTATTTATTCGCCGCCTTCAAGCATGGCGGCTTCCACATCATTAATGTATTGGCGAAGCTCATGGGAGATGTCCCGGGAAATTTCCCGCTCCTCGAAGAGCGTTTGAATTTCATTTCTGATCGCCTGCACAGCCTTCAGCTTCACTTCCAGCTTCTGATTTTCAAAATGAGCGCTTGATTTCAGCTCGTGATGGCTGTGCTCCAGCCTGAAAATTAATTGTTTATAAAACGTAATGACAGATAAAAACACTTCTTTATGTTCTTCCGTCTTATGTTTTTCCAAGTATTCTATCGCTGCTTTTGCTGTTTTCACTCTCGTTGCCCGTATCAATCCCGCTTCATTTAAAATCGACATCTCCGGCTTTTTATGTTCACCGAAGAAAATCCAATACATCAGCCGCTTGAGCCTTGTTTTTGATAATCCGACTTTAAATGGGTTGCCATACAAAATTTCTAATTCGTTAAACCGTTCTTGCAGCACATTTGCCGTTTCTTCTGGGATATCTCCCCGCTCCAGCATTTTTACCAGTGCCTCTTGCTCAGCGTTAACCCCTTGCGCACGGACTTTTCGCTCTTGCTTTTTGATCCGATTAGATGATGTATACTGCTGAAAACGAAGATTTTTCATTTTCTCATTGTATTCAGCTATAACCGCAAGAGAGGCTGTTTTGTTTGTATCGTTCATGCCCTCTTTAATCGTTCGGAGAGCTGTTTTAATCAATTTGCGTCTTGCCGTCAGCAGCTTTTCATTTCGTTTCTCATCCTCTTCTTCTTTTTCAGTCAGAAGCGGGAGTACAACAGTGGCAATGACAAGTGTGCATAAAATGACGCCGGCTGCTAAAAAGAGAATCAGATTTCTTTCCGGGAACGGTGTGCCGTCCTCCAGAAAATACGGAATGGAGAAAGAACCCGCAAGCGTTACAGCTCCGCGCACACCGGAAATCGAAAGTAACAGCGTTGAACGAAGACCCGGTTTATAGATGTTCTGATCCCTATTAAAGAACCATTTGCCATTCCAGAAGAACAGCACCCACAGAAATCTGAGAAGCATTAACGTAAATGTGATCACAAGGATATAGCTGATCACCTTCAAGTTGCTGATTGCGGTGTCGTTAAAGATGACAGAAATGACGTCCGGAATCTGCGTCCCGAGAATAACGAAGACAAGACCGTTCAAAATAAATAAAATAATGTTCCACGTACTCGAGGAGACGATTTGCAGTTTGACCATCGTTGATTCCAGACGATCCTGTTCAACCGCATGGGTAATGCCTCCCGCTACAACGGCTAAAATGCCGGAAACGCCGATTTCTTCCGCTGCCAAATAAATCACAAACGGCGTCAGAATTTGAATCAGCATATGCATCGTGACATCCTGCATACCAAGGCGGCGCAAGAATAGGCGAAAACGAATAATCAAAAACGAAATGACAACCCCGCACAGCAATCCCCCGAGAGAAATAAATACAAAGCTGACAGCCGCTTGTGCTAATGAAAATGCACCGGTCACTGCAGCTGCAATCGCAAACTTGAAGGCCACCAGACCTGATGCGTCATTCATCAGCCCTTCCCCTTCAAGCAATCGAAGAATCCCTTTTGGCATTTTCACTCTTCCTGATAATGCGCTGACAGCGACAACATCAGTCGGTGAAAGAATGGCCGCAAGTCCAAAAGCCGCTGCCAGCGGAATATCAGGAATCATCCAGTGAATCGTGTAGCCTCCTACAATCACAGTCGCAAATACAAGGCCGAGTGCTAGCAATAAAATTGGAGCTCGTAAATTCCAAAGCTCTGCCCGCGGCGTTCTCTTCCCATCATTAAATAGAAGAGGCGCAATAAACAAAACAAAAAACAATTCGGTGCTTAATTCAAAATGAAGCCCCTGTGGAAATGAGGCCGCAAGAATCCCTAGCGCCACCTGAATAAGAGGCACTGGAATAAATGGAATAAACCGGTTCACGATATTGGATATCGCAATAATCGTTAATAAAACGAGAACAACTAAAAATATGTCCAAATGCATGACCTCCTTCGTCTGTTGTGTTTCGTGCATGATGACTCGATGTCTGATTGTCTATAAGAGGCTGAGGATAGGATGGCCTTGCATCCATTATGTGATTTCGCAGGAGTTCTCTCCACACTTGTCTTCTTTTATAGTACCCTTTTTAGGGTATTATTTCTCATGAAATGCTCATAGTGAACTTTTTTGCAGCAGAGCAAATTCTAGAAAAAAAGAGACAGGGAGTTATTCCCTGTCTCTCATCTTTCTTTATCAATCATGAAAATTTGTGCCGTCAGTCGTTGCTTTAATGATGCCTGCGCGGATGACAAAATCACCGAAGTGCTCGCCTTCCTCACGTTCTTTCGCATAACGGGAAAGAAGGTCGCGCAGCTCGCTTAAAATGTCTTCTTCACCGATGTTTTCACGGTACATTTTGCTTAAACGGCTTCCGTCAAATGCAGCGCCAAGATACATATTATATTTGCCCGGCGCCTTTCCGATAAATCCGATCTCACCAAGTGCATGGCGTGCACAGCCGTTAGGGCAGCCTGTCATGCGAATGGTGATTTCCTGATCACGAAGGCCGTTTTCGTCAATAATCTCTTCAACCTTATCTAAAAGGGTCGGCAAATAACGTTCTGCTTCAGCCATTGCCAATCCGCAGGTCGGAAGAGCGACGCACGCCATAGAGCTGCGGCGGAGCGCTGAATGATGCTTGCCATCAGTGAGTCCGTATTGCTCGATTAACGCACTAATTTCATCTTTTTTATCGCTTGAAACGTTCGCAATAATCAAGTTCTGATTGGATGTCAGACGAAACTCGCCTGTATGAACCTTGGCGATTTCCCGCAAGCCTGTCATCAGCTTATAATCATCGTAATCCGTTACACGGCCGCCTTCGACAAACAGTGTAAAATGCCATTTATCCTCAATGCCTTCCACCCAGCCGTAACGGTCGCCGTTATGGTCGAAGTGATATGGCTTCGCTTCTTCCAAGCTCCAGCCAAGACGGTTTTCCAATTCTTCTATTACGGTTTCTAAACCGAGGCGATCAACCGTGTATTTGAACCGCGCATTTTTGCGGACAGAACGGTTTCCGTAATCGCGCTGAATCGTAATCGTTTTTTCAGCAACGTCATACATTTGCTCAGGACGGCAGAACCCAATCACCTTGGCTAATTGGGGATATGTCGCTGTGTCACCGTGCGTCATTCCCATACCGCCGCCGATCGCCACGTTAAAACCAATCAGTTTGCCCTCTTCAACAATCGCAATGAATCCCAGATCTTGTGAAAAGACGTCAATATCATTAGATGGCGGAACTGCAATACCGATTTTAAATTTCCGCGGCAGATAGAGCGGTCCGTACATTGGCTCAACTTCTTCCTCAGGCGTGCCGGCCACTCTTTCCTCATCTAGCCAAATTTCATGATATGCTCTCGTCCGCGGCAGCAGATCATCACTTAATGTTTTAGACCACTCGTATACCTCAGAGTGGATTTCAGACTGATAAGGATTCGATGCGCACATGACGTTGCGGTTTACGTCTCCGCAGGCTGCGATCGTATCCAAAAGAGCTGAGTGGATCGTCTGAATGGTTTTCTTCATGTTCCATTTCAGAATCCCATGCATTTGGAACGTTTCACGTGTCGTCAGTTTTAATGTGCCGTTCCCGTATTTCTGAGAAAGGTCATCCATGACAAGCCATTGCTCAGGCGTTGAAACGCCTCCTGGCATACGCACGCGCAGCATAAACTGATATGCAGGCTCCAGCTTTTGCTTTTGGCGTTCGTTGCGGAGGTCACGGTCATCCTGCAAATAACTGCCGTGGTGTTTCATCAGGCGGTTGTCATCATCCGGAATTCCGGCACTGATCCGATCCAGCATGACTTCTTTCAGTGTGCCGCGCAAATAATCACTTTCTCTTTTAATGCGTTCAACATCACTTGGAGAGCCGTCCGGTGCTTTTAAGATTTTGGTCACCATGTTGAAAAACTCCTTTCAAGTCAAATCAATATACATCACGCTGATAGCGTTTTTGCTGCTGCATATCGGCAAGATAAGCTTCCGCTTCATCGCGGCTCATATTGCCTTCTTTCTCGATAATTTCAACCAATGTGTTATGGACGTCATGCGCCATGTGCTTTTCATCGCCGCAAATGTAAACAACCGCGCCTTCTCGAAGCCATTCGAACAATTCTGCGCTCTGCTCAAGCATGCGATGCTGCACATATACTTTTTCTTCCGTATCACGTGAGAACGCCACATCCATTTTTGTCAGCACACCGTCTTTGAGCCAATTTTGCCACTCTGTCTGGTAAAGGAAATCTGTCACAAAGTGCTGATCGCCAAAGAACATCCATGCTTTTCCTTCCGCTCCCGTCTCCTCACGCTCCTGCATAAAGGAACGGAACGGAGCAACGCCTGTCCCAGGGCCGACCATGATAATCGGTGTTTCAGGATCTTTCGGAAGCTTAAAGTTTTGATTATGCTGGACATAAACCGGCAGTGTATCTCCCGGCTGCAGACGCTCCGCGCATAAAATTGAGCAGACGCCTTTTCGTTCACGGCCATGCGCATCGTAGCGGACTGCACCGATCGTTAAATGCACTTCATCCGGATTAGCTGATAAACTGCTCGCAATCGAATAGAGGCGGGCCGGCATTTTTCGCAGAATCGAAACAAACTCCTGCGCCGATACACTGAACGGGCCATAATCACGAACGAGATCAAGCAAATCGCGCCCTTCAAGATACGCTTTTACATTATCCTCATTTCCTGGGGCTAAAAGCTCTCTAAGCTCATCGCTCCCAGACAGCTGGGCTGCCTGTTCAAGAAGCGGTTTTGTGAGAACGGTAATCTCATAGTGAGAAATCAGCGCTTCTTTCAGCGGGCGGACATCACCTTGCTTATTAAGCGTCACAATTTCTTCGGGGTCCCAATTCATTTCCTTAAGCAGCATCTCGACAAGCTCCGGATCGTTTTCCGGATAGACGCCGAGGCTGTCACCAGGCTCATAAGTCAGGCCAGATCCTTCAAGAGACAGCTCCACATGGCGTGTTTCTTTATTTGATCCGCGGCCGTTCAAATTTAAATTTTCTAACACTTCAGCCCGAAACGGGTTTGTTCTTGAATACGCAGATTCAACTGTTTGAGGCACTGCTGCCGGCGCAGGCGCGGCACTTCCGCCCTCAGCTTCACTTAAGCCATCAAAAACGCTTTCCAGCCATTCAGCTGCCGGCTCATCATAGTCAAGATCGCAATCAACGCGCGGAGAAATCCGTTTTCCGCCGAGTTCTTCTAAGCGCTGATCAAATTCTTTCCCTGTCTGGCAGAAAAACTCGTACGAGCTGTCACCAAGCGCCAAAACAGAAAAACGAAGATCTTCAAGCTTAGGCGCCCGTCTACCATGCAGAAATTCGTGAAACGACAGTGCGTTATCTGGCGGATCGCCTTCACCGTGCGTACTGACGACGATCAAAAGATTGTTTACTTTCTTCAGCTGATTCGGCTTAAAATCGCTCATGGATGAGACGGTTACTTGAAAACCGCGCTGCTCAAGCTGCTTGCCGGCATTTTCTGCAAGACCCTGTGCGTTCCCCGTCTGTGAACCGTAAAGAACGGTCACTTCTTTTGAAACGGCTGGTGCCGCCACTTCCGCAGACACAGTAGCCCCCGGCGCCTCCGCTGTTTCTTGGGCGGAAACAGATTGCGCGGATAAATATCCGCTCAGCCAGATTTTCTGAGATTCGGTCAAGGTTGGCAGAAGGCTGTTAAGGAGCTCTGCCTGCTCCTGATTAAACGGACTGTTCATTACCTGAAGTTGCAACGTATTCCACCTCACAAAGTTATAAACTGATCGAAAATTGCATCTAATTGAACTTTACCGGAATACTAGGCTTAAGTAAAATATATTTACATGATGATAACTATTAGGAATCCTAATGATAAACCCGCTTTGTTTCATTATAAATAGAAAAAGAGAAGGACTCCCTTCTCTTCATTCAGCATTCTGATATAAGTGGGGCGGCACAGCTGTTACAAACGGACTGGCTTCACCTGTATAAAATACCGTCAGCATATGCATTGCTCGGGTGCAGGCAGTGTATAACAGCCTGCGGTCGTGCTCTGTTTGATAATGTTCTTCTGATGCATCATAGACAAGCACTGCGTCAAACTCAATTCCCTTCGCTAAATATACTGGAATGACACAAACTCCCTTTTGGAATGTTTGATTTTCTTTATGAATCAGACGAACATCTATATATTCGCTCATGTGAGCGTGCGCCTGTATGCATTGCTGCGCAGTCTTGCAAATGACGGCTATCGTTTCGTGCCCTTGCTTCTTGAGACGGTCAATTTCTTTCGTGAGTTTTTGACAAAGGTCCTCATGTCCTTCGGTTTTGAAAACGAGAGGCATTTCCCCGTTTCTGTTAAAAGGCTCAATATCGGCTCCGTCCTGAAGCATCGCTTTTGTTAACTCGACAATCTGCTTTGTCGATCTGTACGTTCTCTTTAAACGAACATATTCAGCCGGGTCACCTTCAAAGCACGCATCCATACGCTTTACGCCATGTATGGCGTGGGCGTAGATGGACTGATTGATATCACCGAGCACCGTCATGCTGGCAGATGGAAAAATACTTCTCATGTAAGCCATCTGAAACGGTGAATAGTCCTGAGCTTCGTCGATAAAAAGATGTTTGATCTTCGTATTTTTCTTTCTGCCTTCAATCAGATCCTGCATATAAAGAAACGGTGCCGCATCCTCATAGAGCAATTTATTTTCCGCGAATGCCGATCGGGTCAGCTCTCCTATCGCTGCCGTCTCCTCATGCTGACATTTCCCTCCCCAGCCAGAAAACAATTGCAGATACAGCTGTGTAACATCAAGAAACGCAAGGAGTCTGACCGCCTGTTTGAGCGGTTTGAAGACCTTTTTCACAATGATGGCGGCAAGCAGCTGTTGCTCTCTTTGATAATCGTTAAAAGTACTCTCACTGAACTGTTTCCTTTCCTGCAGTTTTTTGTACACGTCCAAGTAATCCTCTTTGTCGAGCAGCTCAGCTTCCTGAACGACCCAATCCTTACGCCGTTCCTTTTTCTCAAGCTTGTTCAGCTCACTCAGCAGCCACCTCGCCGTTAGCTCCATTCGGTTTGGAATGGACTGGCCTTGATCCAGTGAGTAAAAATAGGATTGAATCTGTTCCTTTGTGATCAGTTTTTGCCCGCGGAAGATGATATTTTTAAAAATCATCCCTTCAGACGACAGCCGGCTGACGTATTCATCAATGAATTGCTGAAAAGATAAGCCCGCCTTCCATGTAATTCCCGCAAGCCTTGAAGGAAAACCGTCATCCTTTGTTTCGGTCAGACAATATTCAAGCTGGTCAAAGGGGCTTTCACATTGAAACTTGCGGCCAAGCCGATGCTCGATATATTCCTGAAACGTCGCCTGCTCCATATTCTCTTCTCCTAACTCAGGCAAAACAGAGGAGACATAGCTGTTAAATAAGAAGTTAGGAGAAAATAAAACGATTTGTCCGGCATCAATGACGCCGCGGTGCCTGTATAACAAATAAGCGACACGCTGAAGCGCTGCCGATGTTTTTCCGCTCCCGGCCGCTCCCTGCACGATCAGGAATTTGCTTTTTTCATTACGGATAATCTGATTTTGTTCTTTCTGAATCGTAGACACGATGTTTTTCATTTGAGTATCAGACTGATGGCTTAATACCTCTTGCAGCATTTCATCGCCAATCGTCATATCAGTATTAAACATCGCCTTAAGAGCGCCGTTTTTAATGATAAACTGGCGTTTCAGCACCATTTCCCCTTCTATCGTTTCGCCGGGCACTTCGTACTCCGCTTTTCCTGGGGAATAATTGTAGTACATACTTGATATTGGCGCCCTCCAGTCATAGATTAGAAATTGTTCCTCCTTCTCATCCATACAAGAAGCTAAACCGATATAAATTCGCTCTGCCCGCTCCTCGCCGTTTTCAATAAAATCAATCCGCCCAAAATAAGGCGATGCTTTTAATCGATGAATTCGTTTGAGCTGCTGATCCATACGCCGATGATTCCGTTCCCGATCAGACAGCAGCTCTGCCTGCTGCTTAATGCTTGCCATCGTTTCAACCGCTTCATGGGCATCATCAAGATTAACCGTAACATCCTCCCAAAAGCTTTTTCTTAATCCGATAATGTCATGCTTTAACCCGCCTGCAGACGTTTCGAGAAACCGCTCTTTTTTGCCGAGCTCCTGCAGCACCTCATCTATTCTTGACTGCTCTTCCTTCCATTCCTTATCCTGCTGAT
>NZ_JAVAXX010000091.1:0-20855 GCF_042709275.1 Bacillus sp. LR_5
CTTAAAGAAAACTCTCTCATCCAAGTGAAAGACATTTTGAAGGCTCACCAAAACGTAAAGGACGTTGTCATTCACACACCTTTGCAGAGGAATGACAGACTTTCTGAGAGATATGAATGCAATATCTATTTAAAACGCGAAGACTTGCAAGTTGTCAGATCTTTTAAGCTCAGAGGGGCTTATCATAAAATGAAACAGCTTTCCAGCGAGCAGACAGAGAACGGAGTTGTGTGTGCAAGTGCCGGAAACCACGCTCAAGGTGTGGCATTTTCGTGTAAACATCTTGGCATTCACGGGAAAATTTTTATGCCGTCTACTACACCGAGACAAAAAGTATCTCAAGTTGAACTATTCGGAAAAGGATTTATCGATATTATTTTGACAGGCGATACGTTTGACGACGCGTATAAAAGCGCTGCTGAATGCTGTGAGGCGGAATCTCGGACGTTTATCCATCCGTTCGATGATCCGGATGTGATGGCCGGACAGGGAACGCTCGCAGTCGAGATTTTAAACGACATTGATACAGAACCGCATTTTCTTTTTGCAAGTGTCGGAGGCGGCGGCCTTCTTTCTGGGGTAGGTACATATTTGAAAAACGTGTCTCCTGATACAAAGATAATTGCTGTTGAGCCGGCGGGAGCGGCATCCTACTTTGAATCAAACAAAGCTGGGCATGTCGTCACACTTGATAAAATTGATAAGTTTGTAGATGGTGCGGCTGTTAAAAAAATTGGCGAGGAAACCTTCCGGACGCTGGAAACTGTCGTTGATGACATTCTCCTTGTGCCTGAAGGAAAAGTATGTACATCCATTCTTGAATTATATAACGAATGTGCGGTTGTTGCTGAACCGGCTGGAGCTCTTTCTGTCGCAGCGCTTGATTTGTATAAGGATGAAATTAAAGGGAAAAACGTGGTGTGTGTGGTAAGCGGGGGCAATAACGATATCGGAAGAATGCAGGAAATGAAGGAGCGTTCCTTGATTTTTGAAGGCCTTCAGCATTATTTTATCGTCAACTTTCCGCAAAGAGCGGGGGCGCTCCGCGAATTTCTTGACGAAGTCCTCGGGCCGAATGATGACATTACAAGGTTTGAATATACGAAGAAAAATAATAAAAGCAATGGACCTGCTCTTGTCGGCATCGAGCTGCAGAACAAAGCCGATTATGGGCCGCTGATTGAACGGATGAACAAAAAACCGTTTCATTATGTAGAGGTGAACAAGGATGAGGACTTGTTCCATTTGCTAATCTAATTTTTTTACACAACCGCGCAAAATGACAGACAGCCCGGCTGGCATCATATATAATAGAAGAAAAACAAAAAAGAGGATTGATAGCTTGTTACTCAAAAGCCTAGAGTTCAAACGCGGTGACGGGATTCAGGTGAAAGTGACAGAAATACCTGTATTAAAGGAAGATGAGCACTATTTCTTTATGTTACATCACCATTTGCAATTCTACTTAAAAGAAGTGTTTTCATCAAACAGCAGGGCAAAAGTGTATTCTTTCCGACATTATATGAAGCGGCGGATGAAGTGGGCAGATTATCAGGCTGTATTTCATCAAGAGGTGTTAAAGCACAACGCGTAACATGCCGTTTTTTACCTGCATGCCCTCCTTTGTAATCGTTAATGGGGAGGCATGCAGGATTTTTTTTGCTCAGTATCGAATACAAACATGGGACAGTAAGGACGGTTTTAGAAAGCGTTTTTATGCTGGCTGGAAAGGATGGATGTCATGAAGGTTATCAAGGGGTTAACGGCTGGGCTGTTTTTTCTGTTTTTGTGTGCATGCGGAGGACAGCAGATTAAAAATCCGCTCAATTACGAGGTGGAGCCTTTTACATTTCAAAACCAAGACGGCAAGAACGTTTCTTTAGAGAGTTTAAAAGGAGAAGTATGGCTGGCGGATTTTATTTTTACCAATTGTGAAACTATATGTCCGCCAATGACCGCTCATATGACCGATCTGCAAAAAAAACTGAAAGCCGAAAATATAGATGTCCGCATCATATCATTTAGTGTTGACCCAGAAAACGATAAGCCGAAACAGCTGAAGAAATTTGCCGCAAATTATCCATTATCTTTTGATAACTGGGATTTTCTCACCGGATACAGCCAGAGTGAGATTGAAGAGTTCGCACTTAAGAGCTTTAAGGCGATCGTAAAGAAGCCGGAGGGAGAGGACCAAGTGATTCATCAATCTTCTTTTTATTTGGTAGGTCCGGACGGTAAGGTGCTGAAAGATTATAATGGAGTGGAAAATACACCGTACGATGAAATTATCGCCGATGTAAAATCAGCAGGCGCACTCAAGTAAGCTAGAAGACTAGGCATTTGCAAATCTTCTAAAACATGATACACTTTCCACTAGTAGAATGGGAAGGAGCAACAAGATTGAAGCTGCGCATTTTTTCAATCATGGCCAGTTTGATTTTGCTTCTTACTGCGTGTACGAGCATACGTACATCATCTGAGGGAAAACAAAAAGCCCATGAAACGAAAACAAAAGAACACATTGTCATAGCGGCTGTCGGAGATTCGCTTACAGAAGGAGTCGGAGATCCCGACGGAAAGGGATATGTCGGCAAGGTGGCGGATTCTATCCGGTCAGATAAACAAGTCAAAACGGTCGACGTGAAAAATTATGCCGTAAAAGGGAACCGTTCGGATGATTTATTAGAAAAACTAAAAGATAAAAAGGTTCAAAAAGGCATAAAGGACGCAGATTATGTCTTTTTTACAATTGGCGGTAATGATTTGATGAAAATCCTTCGCCAAAACTTTCTGCAATTAACCGTTGAACCGTTTCAGGAAGCGGAAAAACCGTACGAAAAGCGCTTTGAAAAAATCATTTCTGAAATTCGCGAGCTGAATGATCACGCTGAGCTGATTTATGTCAGCATGTACAATCCGTTTACGTTTACGTTATCAGAACTAAATGAAATAAATGGTGTCGTCACGGATTGGAACCATATTGCTGAAAAAGAGCTGAAAAAAGATAAACATGCAAAAATCGTTCATATCGAAGATTTGTTCAATCAAAAAAGTGACAGCAGCCGAATTTCCGAGGAAGATGATTTTCATCCTAATGGTACGGGTTATTCTCTTATCGCAAAGCGCGTCTATCAAGCCATTAAAAAAGAAGGATTACCGAAAGAGTAGGGTGACAGCATGAATAAGTGGAAGCGACTGTTTTTTATATTGCTTGCAATCAATTTTATCCTCGCCGCCGGGTTTGTGGCACTTGTTTTGCTCCCGGGGGAACAGGCTCAGGTGAAGGATTCATCTGAGAGCGAGTATGGATTTCAAGTGACAAGCACAAAAGAATCATTAGCTGCGTTTGTTAACTCATATTTAAACGACAAAGCATCAAACAAGCTTGATTATAAAGTAGAGATTGATGATGATGTTCATGTCGCAGGGAAAATCAAGGCATTTTCCACGTCTATTGATGCGTTTATCGCTTTTGAGCCGACCGTGAAAAAAAACGGTGATGTAGAGCTGAATGTCACGAAATTTTCGTTAGGGAAATTGAGTATACCAATTAGCTTTGTGTTAAATTATATGGACAGCTTTTATGAATTGCCGTCATTTGTCCATGTTCACCCCGGAGATAAAAGCATTGAAGTGCGTTTGTCAGAAATGCCTTTAACGAATGGAATGTATGTCAAAGCGGATAAGATAAATTTAGAAAAAGATGAAATTGAGTTTTCCTATTACCATCCCAAACAATAGAGGTGACTGAAAATGAAACGGATTTACCAGTATTTCAGTTTATTATCTTTTACATTTTCCCTGTACTTCGGCTGGCTTGCTTATCATCATCTGACTGCTGAAGACATGGATCAAATGTATTTGAATATTTCCTATTGTGCCTTGTTCCTAAGTGTGATGGTGTTTACATTCGGTATGCGAGACCGAAAAAAAACCGATAAGTCATGAAAAAAGAGACATGAAACAACGTCTCTTTTTTCGTGCGGTCCGAAGAAAATTTGAGAACACAAGGAGAAAAGATGAAAGCATACGATTTTACACAGGGGAACGTGCTGAAACAGCTTGTACTGTTTTCAATGCCTATTATGCTCGGAAACGCATTGCAGGTTTCCTTTCAATTTATAGACAGCTTGTGGATCGGCAATTTACTGGGGGCAAAGGCCCTTGGGGCAGCCGCGGTATCAAGCACGATTGTTTTGACCGTGCTGTCTTTTATTTTGGGTCTTAACAATGCGACGTTAACAATTTTATCTCAGCAAAAAGGAAAAGATGATGTAAAAGGAATGGCGTCGTATATTAACGCTTTTGTTGTTTTATTAACAGGCCTAAGCATCGGATTCGGCGTTGCCGGTTTTTTTCTCTCAGAGCTTTTGCTGCGTCTTCTAAAAACGCCGGAGTCAATGATTCCGCTTGCTGAGACGTATTTACAGATTCAATTTATCGGCATTTTATTTTTGTTTGGTTATAACTTTATCAGTACTGTGCTTCGTGCGCTGGGCGACAGCAAGACACCTCTCCGGTTTATTGCGTTTGCTGTTGTACTGAATACAGTGCTTGCACCGCTCTTTATTTCTGTGTTCCGCATGGGAATAGCGGGAGCGGCTTATTCAACGATTTTGTCACAGGGCATTGCGTTTCTGTATGGGTTGTTTTATGTCATCAAACACAAGCTTGTGCCATTCTCAATTCCGAGAATGCCCAAGTGGGAAGAGTCCGCGCTGATTTTGAAACTCGGGATTCCGGCAGGTCTGCAGATGATGGTGATTACAGGCGGTATGATGGCGATTATGAGTGTTGTCAACTCATACGGAGATCACGTGGTATCAGGCTTTGGCGCGGTGCAGCGGCTCGATAGCATCATCACGCTTCCAGCAATGGCTGCCGGTACAGCCGTCAACAGTATGGCAGGGCAAAATATTGGAATTGGAAACGAAAAAAGAGTGGGAACGATTGCAAGGCTGGGTGTGATGGCTGTTATTTCCTGCATGCTGGTGATTGCGGTTATGATTTGGGTATTTGGTAAATATCTCATAAGGTTATTTATCAGTGAGCCCGATGCGGTCGCATTTGGTGAACAATATTTGAAGTGGATCGCGTTTTTCTACCCTTTTATTGGGATTAATTTTGTGCTGAACGGAATCGTCAGGGCCGCGGGAGCGATGCTGCAGGTTCTGGTATTAAATTTGATCTCGTTTTGGGTGTTGAGATACCCTTTCACAGCTCTATTTTCAGCTAGGCTTGGACAAAAAGGAATCGGGCTTGGAATCGGAATGAGTTTTTTATTTAGCAGCTGCGCGGCATTTTTGTATTATAGATATGGCCGCTGGAAAGCAATGAAGCTGTTTACTGAAAAATAAGTGAAGCACTGCGAAAAGCACATACCTATATATCGGTATGTGCTTTTTTTCACCGTTTTTTATCAAGTTTGCTGAAGAGCTCGATTAACGTGGCAAGTTCAGCATCAGTGTAGCAGTCAAAGCGTTTAAAGAAATATTCCGTTTTTTTCTCGTTAAAGTGCTGAAGGACTTTTTCGCCTGCTTCAGTGATATGAATGCGGATGATGCGTCTGTCTTCCTTCGATCTGATTCTCGTAATCCATTCCTTTTCTACCAGCGCATCGGTCACAGCCGTAATGTGGCTTGCCGATACCTCTAAAATAGGCGCAAATTCAGTGACTTTTTTAGGCCCTTGTTCACTAAGGATTCGAAGAATGGTGAATTCATTCCGCGACAGCTCTTTATCTAAAATTTCATTGATTTCATTGCGTATTTGTTTAAAGACTTTACGGAGTAAAGTTTCCATATCGTACATCATCTGTGTTCTTACTTTCAAATTTGTGAACCTCCATTACATAAGCATATTGCTTAAAACCTATAGATTTTATTGAAAAGCAGAATCATTTTCATTCTATTTTTACATGCTATAATATAATAATACCACGTATTAACAAAGGAGGCACCAGTATGTCTGAAAAAAAAGAAATCGCCACATTTGCAGGAGGCTGTTTTTGGTGTATGGTTAAACCTTTTGACGAACAGCCGGGAATTGAAAAAGTGGTGTCCGGGTATACAGGCGGCCATACTGAAAACCCTACGTACGAAGAGGTGTGCAGTGAAACGACGGGACATCGTGAAGCCGTTCAAATCACGTTTAATCCTGATGTATTCCCTTATGAAAAACTGCTTGAATTATTTTGGCAGCAAATCGATCCGACAGATGCCGGGGGGCAGTTTGCTGATCGCGGCAGTTCCTATCGCGCAGCCATTTTTTATCATAATGATAAACAAAAGGAGCTTGCGGAAGCTTCCAAGCAACGTCTGGCGGAAAGCGGCATCTTTAAAGATCCGATTGTAACGGACATTTTAAAAGCTGAACCTTTCTATGAAGCGGAAGGCTACCATCAGCATTTTTATAAAAAGAATCCAGCACATTATCAGCGCTACCGGACAGGTTCCGGACGAGCGGGATTTATCAGCGAGCATTGGGGGGCTAAATAAATGGCGTACAATAAAGAAGAAAAAATAAAGTCATTAAATCGCATGCAATATGAAGTAACGCAAAATAACGGCACGGAGCCGCCATTTCAAAATGAATATTGGGATCATAAGGAAGAAGGGTTGTATGTAGACATTGTGTCAGGCAAGCCATTGTTTACATCCAAGGATAAATTTGATTCCCACTGCGGCTGGCCAAGCTTTACAAAGCCGATTGAAGAAGAAGAAGTGGAAGAAAAACTGGACACGAGCCACGGCATGATTCGCACAGAAGTAAGAAGCCGAACTGCTGATTCTCATCTTGGCCACGTATTTAATGACGGACCGGGGCCAAACGGACTTCGTTACTGCATAAATTCAGCAGCGCTGCGGTTTGTTCCGAAGCATAAGCTAAAAGAAGAAGGATACGAAAGCTATCTGCATCTCTTTAATAAATAAAGTGTTAAAAACAGGCCTGCCTAATGGATAGACAGGCTTGTTTTTATGCCTTTTTCTCTTGATGCAATTCTTCAATAATCTGAGCAATTCTTTCTTTCGTAATGAGCGGGGCTTGATCTGATTGATACCCAGGCAGATTGACTTTGCGAAAGTCAGGATGTTTTTCCGGCTCTGGAAGGATCGCATAAAGGTTGCCCCATTCATACAGTGATTCAATTTCATGTGGAGATGTTAATTCTTCGTGAAGCTTTTCACCTGGACGCTTGCCCACTTCTACTGCAGCTGGCCGCGGGAGCCCGTGCTGCGATGCATATTCTTCAAACCCATGAATCAGTTCTTCAAGTTTCAGTGATTCCATTTTGAAAATAAAGGTTTCTCCGCCTTTTGTAATAGCAGCCGATTGTAATGTCAATGTAGCTGCATCGTCTATTGACATGAAAAATCTGGTCATGTTTTTGTCTGTGATGGTCAGAGGTTCACCCTCCATCATCTGTTCAAATAATATGGGGATGACCGAACCTCTGGAACCGAGAACATTTCCAAAGCGGACCGAACAAAACAAGGTTCCTTTGTTTTGGACGTGGCGGTTTGCTTGATGAAACAGCTTTTCAGATAACAGCTTGGTGGCACCCATTGTGTTCACAGGAGATACAGCTTTATCTGTACTGATATTAATGACATGCTGCACTCGGTGTGAAAGGGCAGCTTCCACCACATTTTGTCCGCCGATGAGATTGGTCTGGATCGCTTCAAATGGATGGTCCTCACATGTCGGAACCTGTTTCAGCGCAGCCGCGTGAAAGACGATATCGACGTCTTTCATCACCTGATTCACCCTTCTGTGATCGCGTACATCTCCGAGTACAAATAATAGCCGCTTATCCTCCGCATACTTTTGGCTCATGACATACTGTTTACTGTCGTCTTTGCTGAATACAATCACCTGTTTAGGTGTAAGCAGCAAAAGGCGTTTGACAATTTGACTCCCGATTGAACCCGTTCCGCCAGTGACTAAAACTGTTTTGTTATGGAAAAATGGTTTTAGTTCTGCTGTTTGCTGTTTAGGCATGGCTTATCCTCCAACTCTCGTTTCTCTACCATGCATCATATGTTCAACTTTGTAATCGAATTAATGAAAGCAACCAATAAAACAAAATTTAGGAGAATGATCATGTCACAAAGTGTTCTTTTTTAATGGAAAATGGAAAAACGGACGTAACTAGGGAAAAACAAAACTAAAAAAACAATGTACTAAATATTCAACATATTTTTATTTCGCTCCGCAAAAGCAAACCTGGCAAAGTCATCTCACGTACCTCTTTGGGGAATAAGTTGTTTATGAGTCAGAAACCCTATAAAAAAAGGTTCATTTTCCTCACGGTAATCACCTGTATATATTTTACAATAGTAGTGTTAGTGATAAAAGAGGAGGGTACCAAATGAAGGTTTCAAAAACAATGCTGCTAAGCACTGCCGCGGGTTTATTGCTTAGCCTGACAGCAACCTCGGTGTCGGCTCATTATGTGAATGAGGAACATCATTTCAAAGTGACTGCACACACGGAGACAGATCCGGTCGCATCTGGCGATGACGCAGCAGATGACCCGGCCATTTGGGTTCATGAAAAACACCCGGAAAAAAGCAAGTTGATTACGACAAATAAGAAGTCAGGGCTCGTCGTGTATGATTTAGACGGAAAACAGCTTCATTCTTATGAGTTTGGCAAGCTCAATAATGTCGATCTGCGCTATGATTTTCCATTGAACGGCGAGAAAATTGATATTGCTGCCGCATCCAACCGGTCCGAAGGAAAAAATACAATTGAAGTATATGCAATAGACGGGGATAAAGGAAAATTGAAAAGCATTACAGATCCGAACCATCCTATTTCCACCAATATTTCTGAGGTTTATGGATTCAGCTTGTATCACAGCCAGAAAACAGGAGCATTTTACGCATTAGTGACAGGCAAACAAGGGGAATTTGAGCAGTATGAAATTGTTGATGGTGGAAAGGGTTATGTAACAGGGAAAAAGGTGCGTGAATTTAAGTTGAATTCTCAGACCGAAGGCCTTGTTGCGGATGATGAGTACGGAAACCTATACATAGCAGAGGAAGATGAGGCCATCTGGAAATTTAACGCTGAGCCCGGCGGAGGATCAAAGGGGCAGGTTGTTGACCGTGCGACAGGAGATCATTTGACAGCTGATATTGAAGGACTGACAATCTATTATGCACCAAATGGCAAAGGATATCTCATGGCTTCAAGTCAAGGAAATAACAGCTATGCAATGTATGAACGGCAGGGGGAAAATCGCTATGTAGCCAACTTTGAGATTACAGATGGCGAGAAAATAGACGGTACTAGTGACACGGATGGTATTGATGTTCTCGGTTTCGGACTTGGCCCAAAATATCCGTACGGGATTTTTGTGGCGCAGGATGGCGAAAATATCGATAACGGACAAGCCGTCAATCAAAATTTCAAAATTGTATCGTGGGAACAAATTGCACAGCATCTCGGAGAAATGCCTGATCTTCATAAACAGGTGAACCCGAGGAAGCTGAAAGACCGTTCTGACGGCTAGAAAAGAAAGCAGCTTGTGCGGCTGCTTTTTTCTATGAATAAAAAAATCGTTCATAGCAATGAACGATTTTTCAAGAAAGCGCCAGATGAATCGCTTTTAGTTTTGCAGGAAGCTCATCAAACGTAAATGCGGGTACGGTCTCTTTATAATTGGCTGCTGCAGCTTTTTGCCGTTCTTCAGGGTGGTAGATATAGAAAGCGGCTTTTTCCTTAAAGTCGTTCATGCCGTGATAAGAAATAAAGGATGAAAAAGGATGTGCCGCGGGTAAATCTGTTAATTGAAATGCTTCGCATGCAGCGATATCAAACGTTCGGTTATTAAAACTGGTATTTTTGATGCGCATAGTATTTTGGTTGAAAGCAAAATGATAGGGACGATGCGCATTAATTACGATGTCTGCCCCATTATAATAATGAACGGCCTGTTCGGGTGGAACCCATGTGCTGACGACATCAATATGCGGCTGTTTGAGCACTTTTTTAGGCAGATATTTTCCCCATTCCTTGCCGATTACCCGAACCGTGAATGGCAGATGGACCGCTTCTTTCATAAGCTGAACCCGATTAGGGTAAGGATAGCCGATGATTAACAGATTTGAATGATAGGAATGTTCAGTGCCCATTTTTTTAAACAGCCGATGGTTAACTGGTATCGGAACATAATAGACGTTCTGGTAGCCGAGCTCTTGATAGTAGAGAGCTGCATTTTGTTCTATCGTTAATATGGCGTCAGCAAGCTTAATTACCTGAAGGCTGATATCCATATAAAATGGGTCTTCGGTCAGCCAAACATACACGGGGATATCCTTACCCTTTAACCAGGTCAGCCAGTCGTGAGGAACGCGGTCTCCAACCATCATAAGTGTGAAATCCGGCTGAAACGCTTCGATCTTCATCAAAGATTCTGCTTCAGGTTTATCTGCAATCATATACTCTGTATGAGTGTTCTGAAAACATTCTTCAGCCCAGCGATCAAAATAACTGTATATTCCTCCGTATCCCGACTGGATATACAAGACTTTCATCGGATGTTATGAAAAGAACGTAACGCTTTCTACTTTGTCTACATCAATTAATGTTGTAGCTTGGCCTGCCGGAGTGACGGAGCTTTCCTGTGTTACAAATACGATCCCGTGAACCTGATCGAAAGCAACGAAAACAACCGGTCCGATCATGTCACCTGAATCAGTCACAATGCTGATTGTAGTGCCTGGCGTAATTCTGGCAAAAATCCATCTTGCCGGAAGAGAAGGGTCTAAAAGAGATTCTGCCGTAACCGTTTCACTTTCATCTACTTTTTGATCGATGGCAGCATCAAGCAAGGCTTTAAGATTACTATCCATATTTTCTCCTCCTTCTGTTGCAGTTGGAAATAAAGGGCTTAAAACGGCTTTAATTAAATCCTTTTTTAACTGTGCATTTTCAGAGCTCATTACACACACCTCCTATTCGATAGTGAACTCACGTTATTCATATTCTTCCGGCTGTTATTTGGTATGAGTCGAACGCCGTACCTGATCTATTTTTCATCTATTTAAGGAAAATGCTGATTTTTTAATGGGGTGGACATAGCCTATACCATAAATCGAAGTCGCACATATTGTGAAACAGAGATAATGATAAGGGAGAGGGATGATTTGGATTTAGAGAAACAAGTGGATCGAGAAGAAAACCAAGATGATCTGCATTTTATTTTGCTTTTGCTGATTCTGCTTATACGTCAATCGTCTTCTGAAGGAAATCCATCTGACCTCAGACGCCAGCTTGTTTTTGCAAAAGAGCTGGGCGTACCGGTTTCAAAAGTCAATTTGATCAACGGAGATACACTTCAAAATGTCATCGTAAAAGAAGTTCTGACTGATTTGGTTATTTTCCAAAACCCGTTAAATAACACGAGATCTCATGTTTCACTCTCAAGTGTTGTAAGCTGGGGTGCTTTTTAAATGATGACAGAGGCTCTGCTTGCTGCGGAGCCGTTTTTATGTTTGACGGCGGGAGGCGGTATAGATGGGAGAGAAAGTGTCTATTATTTTAACAAGTTACAACAAACCCGATTATTTGCAAAAAGCGATCGAAAGCGTGATACAGCAAACGCATGATCTTTGGGAGCTTTTTATCATGGATGATCATTCGAATGCAGAAACAACTGCGGTAATTCACAAGTATCTTCATGACCGGCGCATTCAATATCATAACAGTTTCGTGCATCCTGCAGATCGATTAAAAACAACCCGTTATGCCACATTAATTAACAGTGCGCTCCCATTTGCAGACGGCGATTACATTTCTTATCTTACTGACGACACTGTTTATCATCCTGAGCGGCTGAGCCGTATGGTGCAAGAGTTTTCACATAAGCCTGAAGCGCAGGCTGTCTATTCAAAACAAAAAGTTGTACATGTAAACGAAAGGGGAGAGGAAATCTCACATTTCTACAGAAATGCCAATGCAGTGCTTGATCAGGCCGCTTTTCAAGTTGATCATTGCTCCGTTATGCATCGCCGTTCGTTACTTAATCTCATCCACCATAAATTTGGAGGCTACTGGGATGATGATATGAAGCATTGGAATCATGGAGACGCAATTTTTTGGGCGAGACTCAACAACTTTACCCCATTTCTGCCGATAAATGAAGTATTAGACACAACCTATAAAACCCCAGATTCATTTCAAAATGCATATCGGTTTCTGCCCGCCGATTTGATTGACGGCTCTTTTGTAAAAGGTTCAGATCAAAATGTGTATTTTTTTGATCAGGGTGTAAGGCATCCTGTTGGAGAAAAGTGGGGTTTTTTGTATCTAAATCGGACTGTCGCTGTTCCAGACCCATATTTATTCCAATATAGGATTGGCAAAATTTTAAACATTCCGAATTATATTTTAGTAAAGGAAGCTGACCATCCTGCAATATTTTATATCGAAGCCGGAAAAAAAAGGCGAATTGTGGACCAGTATGCGTTTCAATTTTATCAATTTCAAAGAAAAGACATAGTGACAATTGGAAAAGAAGAGATGGAGATGCTTCCGGAAGGGCCGCCGATTACGTGGAAACGATCTGAATTGATCAAAAATCCGCCTGGCCGACGGGTGTTTTTCATCGAACGCGAGCCGTTTTTGTTTCTAAACGGCGTCTTTCACCCGATTAGTGAACAAGTAACAAGGAAATTTTTTTTACATCAGAAGCCAATCTCCGCTTCTTTCCGAAATATTCAGCAATTTCCAATTGGAAAGCCGTTTTATCCGGTGTACGATGAGATTATAAAGAAATTGAATATTGCAACAGAGTAAAGGTATAGGTCATAAAAAGGAGACGTTCATGACAGGACATTATTCAAAAACGGAACATCAATATATATTGTTAACGTCTGAATCGGCATCGTTTGATCATTACAGCGTATACAGAGATCCGCAGCTTCCGCAAATTTTTTCTCATAACTTTGTTCAGCTCCATGATACGTTTCCATTGGAGCGGTTACTTAACTTTTTACCCTCCGTACCAAAGCTGCTTGATGCGAATTATCTCCATTTAAAAGCGTCGCCGCAGCATGTTTTTCCGCTCGGTTTGAAGCAGTCGCTTGTAAAAAGCGGTTTTGTCGTCGAGGATGAGCTACTATATGACATGAAGCTTAGTGACTGGAAGGGGCAGATGGGACATCCTTTAACCGCATGGGGGACGGCGAAAAGTCTTAGCGACGGATCTTCTATTATGAAAATTTACGATTCCATTTATATTGGAGAAGCAATCGCTGAACAAAAATTAAAAAGAAAATATCCTTTCTATGAAGCAGGTATAATCATTCTTGTTGTTTGTTACAGCGACCAGGCACAGAAAGTTCCCATTGGGTGCGGCGAGCTGTTTATCGATCATCAAGAGAAAACGGCTAAAATCGAAGAAGTGGCAATTTTAGATCAGTTTCAAAGGAAGGGCTACGGCAGTATCTTAGTGAAAGAAATGCTGTCCATCGCCAAATCACTAGGAATGGAAGCAGCCTACTTAGTTGCTGCAAGCACTGACGGTGCAACTCAGTTTTACGAAAAGCTGACGTTTAAAAAATATGAGCGGGTGCATACTGTATTTCATTATTTCCTTACATGAAATAGGCGTTTGCACAAACCATTTGGGACTTGGCCCGCATAAAATGCCGTATATCGTGATAAGAAAGGATGAAAACAGCATGTATGGATACTCTGGGTACGGTTACGGATTTGGCTGCGGGACAAATACATTTGTGTTAATTGTTGTCTTGTTCATTTTATTAATTATTGTTGGAGCCGCTTTTATTTGCTAGATGCTGAAATTCCAAAAGAGCCTTCCCTATTAGGAAGGCTCTTTTTATGTGAAAAAGTTTTTGCGGGGAACGTCATGCCGCCATTTGGACACTCATACAATATGGTAAAAGGGGTTTTGAGGTGGGAGCATGAGCAGTTATTTGATTAAGCCAGAGCTTAGCTCGGCCTATCCGGTTGTCAGTTATGCGAAGGGTTCATATGTTTATGATCAGACCGGAAAAAAATATCTCGACGGCTCGTCAGGAGCGGTGACATGTAATATCGGCCACGGAGTTCGTGATGTGACTGAGAAGCTGAAAGAACAGCTTGATCAGGTGTCTTTTGCTTACCGCTCACAGTTTACGAGTGAGCCCGCCGAGCAATTAGCCGCGCTCTTGGCACAGGAGCTGCCCGGAGATGTGAATTGGTCTTTTTTTGTCAACAGCGGATCAGAAGCGATAGAAACAGCTATGAAAATCGCCATTCAGTATTGGCAGGAAAAAAAGCAAACACAAAAATCCATCTTTTTGTCTCGATGGAGCAGTTACCACGGAATAACTTTGGGAGCGCTTTCATTATCTGGTTTTTATGAAAGGAGATACCGGTTCACCCATCTCATTGAACGGTATCCAGCTATCTCAGCTCCACATATTTATCGGCTGAATTACGAGACAGAAGAAGACTTTGTTCAGACTGCAGCTGATGAACTGGACACTATGATCAAAAGAATCGGAAGCCAATTCATCGCCGGCTTTGTGGCTGAGCCTATTATTGGTGCTGCAGGAGCAGCGATTACTCCGCCTCCGGGATATTATGAGAGATTAAGTGAGGTATGCCGCACACACGATGTGCTTTTTATTGCAGATGAAGTGATGACGGGGCTTGGGAGAACAGGAAGGATGCTCGCGACAGAGCATTGGGACACCGTACCTGATATTGCTGTACTGGGGAAGGGACTCGGTGCCGGTTATGCGCCTATTGCTGC
Organism: Bacillus sp. LR_5; assembly: GCF_042709275.1. NCBI lineage: Bacteria > Bacillati > Bacillota > Bacilli > Caryophanales > Bacillaceae > Bacillus > Bacillus sp. LR_5. Next base: position 14,774 of record NZ_JAVAXX010000091.1, read on the forward strand.
TGCCGTCGTATCTGATTCTATTATTGAAACGATAAAACAAGGGTCAGGTGTGATTATGAGCGGTCACACATATAGTGCACATCCCTATTCAGCCAAAGCTGCTCTTGAAGTTTTGCGATATGTGTTAAAGCACGGCTTGATCAAACAATCAGAAAAAAAGGGCGCTGTGCTGAAGAAAAAGCTTGATGAGGCGGCATCTCAAAGCGGCATTATAGGTGATGTGCGCGGAAAAGGACTGCTATTAGGCGTTGAATTTGTGGCAGACCAAAAAACGAAGAAAGTGTTTCCGCAAGAGCAGGCGGTAACCCAGATTATTGTCAGCGAGGCGAAAAAACGCGGGCTGATTGTTTATCCTTCCAAAGCTGGAATAGACAGTGGAGAAGGAGATGCTGTCATTATTGCTCCTCCTTTTACCATTTCAGACGGTGAAATGGAAGAGCTTATCTCTATTTTTTCAGAAACAGTTGCAGCGGTCGAAAAAAACTTAAAAAAGGATTGACATTAAATGGCGCCATTTCAAAAAGCAATCAGCATTGACACAGCAATTGCAGATGTTCGGGATGGATCGGTTCTGATGTTTGGCGGTTTTGGGGGAGTCGGGTCGCCTCCTTCATTGATTGAAGCGATATTGGACAGCGGTGTAACGGATTTAACTGTGATCTGCAATGACGCCGGTTTCCCGGATATAGGGATCGGCCCGCTTATTGTTAATCAACGGGTCAAAACCCTGATCGCCTCGCATATCGGTTCCAATCCTGTAGCCGGAAAACAGATGACAGAGGGGACGTTAGAGGTTCAATTTTCACCTCAGGGAACGCTTGCGGAACGGATTCGCGCCGGCGGAGCGGGGCTTGGCGGTATTTTAACCGACGTGGGCATTGATAATCAAATGGTTTGCGAAAAAAAGGACATCGTAACAGTGGCGGGAAAACGATACTTGATTGAAGAGGCGCTGACGGCTGATTTTGCTTTCATCAATGCTTACATTGCAGATGAATTCGGCAATCTAACGTATGACAAAACCGCGCGCAATATGAATCCGCTTATGGCAATGGCCGCCAGGAGAACCTTTGCCGAAGCTGAGCGTATCGTTCCGATAGGTGAGATTTCTGAAGAAATGATTGTCACACCGGGGGTTTTTGTTGAGGGAGTTGTAAGAAGCGAGGGAGTGAAGTGGAAATGGGCTTGGGAGTAGCAGAAAGAGAACAGATTGCAAAACGGGCTGCTGCTGAAATTAAGCAGGGCATGATTGTGAATCTCGGTATCGGTATCCCATCCTTGGTACCGAACTTTTTGAAGCCTGACATGCAGGTCATGTTTCAAGCGGAAAACGGTGTCCTTGGCATTGGAGAAAGTCCCGAAAAGGGAGAAGAGGATGCGCATTTATGCAACGCCGCGGGCTATCCTGTCCGCGCTGTAAAAGGGGCTTCTTATTTTGATACAACCATGTCTTTTGCGATGATCAGAAAAGGCAAAATTGACATTACGATTTTAGGCGCCCTGCAGGTGAGCCAATCAGGAGATTTGGCAAATTGGCTTGTTCCGGGAAAAAAGGTGCCTGGTATGGGCGGGGCGATGGAGCTTGCCCAAAAAGCGAAAAAAGTGGTTGTCGTCATGAGTCATACAGATCAAAAGGGAAGGCCTAAATTAACAGAAAGATGCACGCTGCCATTAACTGCTGCAGGCTGTGTAGATTTGATTATTACCGAAAAAGCGGTTCTTGAGGTCGATAGCCATCACTTCATTTTAAAAGAGCTGATGAATGGCTCGACAATCGATGAGGTGACGAGGCTGACAGATGCTGAAATCAAAATAGATATGCCTTTTTCTTAAGAGGGGGAATGAGGATGCAAGACATTGAAAGAAAAGTAATCGGGTGGCTTGATCAGCATTCGGCCAAAGCCATTCGTCTTCTCAAAAGGCTGATTGGGGAAAAAAGCACTTTGGGGTCAGAGTTTAACGCCCAAGCTGTTGTGCTTGAAAAGCTGCGGCAATTTCATATGGACATTGATGTATGGGAGCCAAGTATAAAGCAATTAAAACAGCATCCCTACTTTAAATCTAACCGATCCGATTTTCATGAGAGCCCGAATATCGTGGCTAAAAAAACGGGAGCCGGCGGAGGCAGGTCCCTGATTTTGAACGGCCATATCGATGTTGTGCCTGAAGGAAGCGTAAAGGATTGGAAGTATGAACCGTATCAAGCTGTCGAAGAAAACGGTAAAATATACGGCCGCGGCTCAACGGATATGAAGGGAGGCAATACAGCCCTTCTTTTTGCTTTAGAAGCCCTGCACGCTTGCGATGTCAAATTGAAGGGAGATGTATTGTTTCAGAGTGTTGTAGATGAAGAGTGCGGCGGCGCCGGTACACTGTCCGCCATCATGAGAGGCTATCGTGCTGACGGGGCGTTGATTCCTGAACCGACGAATATGAAACTATTTATTAAGCAGCAGGGTTCGATGTGGTTTCGGATCACTGTGAAGGGATTAGCCGCACATGGGGGCACACGCTATGAAGGGGTAAGCGCGATTGAAAAAAGCATGCACGTTATCACAGCGATACAAGAGCTGGAGAAAGTCCGCAATGCGAGAATTTCAGATCCGCTGTATGACAATATCCCAATACCGGTACCGGTGAATATCGGCACGATCTCGGGCGGTGCCTGGCCATCTTCAGTTGCAGACCGTGTCGTTATAGAAGGGAGATGCGGAATTGCTCCCCATGAGAAACCAGAAGCTGTAAAACTTGAATTGGAAAACTGGCTGAAGGATTTAGAATACCATGACGAATGGTTTAAACGCCATCCCGTACAAGTCGAATGGTTTGGCGCTCAATGGCTGCCGAATGATTTACCTGATGATCACCCTTTAATTTCTGTGCTGCAATCAGCCTATCAAAAAATGAAACAGACAGAGCCGATTATTGAGGCTTCCCCGTGGGGAACGGATGGAGGGCTTTTGTACCATGCAGGAGATACACCAGTGATCGTTTTCGGGCCGGGGGAAACAAAAACGGCTCATCAGGCCAATGAATACATTGAGGTTGAAGCCATGATAGAATCTGCTAAAATTATTGCACTTTTTGTCATGGATTGGTGCGGGCTTCATACAGATGGGGAGGATGCGGATGCTCAAGTCAATAAAGAGTAGCGGTGTCACAGCAGTTTTGGACCATGACGGCTTTAATAAACGAATCAGAGTGGTCCGTTATGACGGAGCTATTGAGAAGGCCCTGCCGGATATCGTGGCAGCGGCAAAAGAAGAGAATGCAGAAAAAATCATCGTCTATGCGAAGCAGCATGATGAGCCAATGCTTGCCAAACAATTATTTGCGCCGGAGGGCTATCTAAAGGGCTATTATCTCGGCTATTCGGCTTGTGTCATGGTACGTTACCTTTCAGAAAGCCGGAGACAAACAGATTCTTATACAGAGGAACAGGAGATCATCGAAGCCATATATCGCACAGCGCCCCGTCTTCGCAACGACAGTACACCCGTTTTTACGATGAGAAAAGCAGAAACAAACGACATGTACCAGCTATCGATGCTGTATAAAAAAGTATTCCGCACGTACCCAACACCGGTATTTGACCCCGCTTATATTGAAAAGACGATGAATGCAAATACGGTGTATTATATCATGCTTGATCATGACCGCCTGATCAGCGCAGCAAGCGCAGAAATCAATCCAGAGCTTGGGCATGCAGAAATAACCGATTGCGCTGTGCTGCCGGAATATCGCGGCCATTCGTTAACAAGCTTTTTAATCGAGGCGTTAGAAAAAGAAATGGCTGGAAAGGATATCTTTCATGTATTTTCTCTCGCCCGTGCTTCGTCTTTTGGGATGAATGCTGTGTTGTACCATTCAGGTTATCAGTATGGCGGAAGGCTGATCAATAATTGCTTTATAGCCGAAGGCCTTGAAAACATGAATATTTGGTGCAAGCAACTGTAAGTCAAAATATGCGCGAGGAGGAGTTCGTTTGAAAAACAAATGGTATAAACCGAAACGGCATTGGAAGGAGATCGAGTTATGGAAGGACGTTCCGGAAGAGAAATGGAACGATTGGCTTTGGCAGCTGACACACACTGTAAGAACGTTAGATGATTTAAAGAAAGTCATCAATCTGACCGAGGATGAAGAGGAAGGCGTCAGAATTTCTACCAAAACGATCCCCTTAAATATTACACCTTACTATGCTTCTTTAATGGACCCCGACAATCCGAGATGCCCGGTACGCATGCAGTCTGTGCCGCTTTCTGAAGAAATGCACAAAACAAAATACGATCTGGAAGACCCGCTTCATGAGGATGAAGATTCACCGGTACCCGGTCTGACACACCGCTATCCCGACCGTGTGCTGTTTCTTGTCACGAATCAATGTTCCATGTACTGCCGCTACTGCACAAGAAGGCGCTTTTCCGGACAAATCGGAATGGGAGTCCCCAAAAAACAGCTTGATGCTGCAATTGCTTATATCCGGGAAACACCCGAAATCCGCGATTGTTTAATTTCAGGCGGTGATGGGCTGCTCATCAACGACCAAATTTTAGAATATATTTTAAAAGAGCTGCGCAGCATTCCGCATCTGGAAGTCATCAGAATCGGAACAAGAGCGCCCGTCGTCTTTCCGCAGCGCATTACCGATCATCTGTGCGAGATATTGAAAAAATATCATCCGGTCTGGCTGAACACCCATTTTAACACAAGCATCGAAATGACAGAAGAATCCGTTGAGGCATGTGAAAAGCTGGTGAACGCGGGAGTGCCGGTCGGAAATCAGGCTGTCGTATTAGCAGGTATTAATGATTCGGTTCCAATTATGAAAAAGCTCATGCATGACTTGGTAAAAATCAGAGTCCGTCCTTATTATATTTACCAATGTGATCTGTCAGAGGGAATCGGGCATTTCAGAGCTCCTGTTTCCAAAGGTTTGGAGATCATTGAAGGGCTGAGAGGTCATACCTCAGGCTATGCGGTTCCTACCTTTGTCGTTGACGCACCAGGCGGAGGAGGTAAAATCGCCCTGCAGCCAAACTATGTCCTGTCACAAAGTCCTGACAAAGTGATCTTAAGAAATTTTGAAGGTGTGATTACGTCATATCCGGAACCAGAGAATTATATCCCCAATCAGGCAGACGCCTATTTTGAGTCCGTTTTCCCTGAAACCGCTGACAAAAAGGAGCCGATCGGGCTGAGTGCCATTTTTGCTGACAAAGAAGTTTCGTTTACACCTGAAAATGTAGACAGAATCAAAAGGAGAGAGGCATACATCGCAAATCCGGAGCATGAAACATTAAAAGATCGGCGTGAGAAAAGAGATCAGCTCAAAGAAAAGAAATTTTTGGCGCAGCAGAAAAAACAGAAAGAGACTGAATGCGGAGGGGATTCTTCATGAAAACATGCGAATGGTGCGGCGAGCTTGAAGCGGTGCCCGGCAGGAACACGGTGTACTGGGAGCTCCCTGATGGAACGAGGGCTATAGAACTGACAGACACCCCTGCCATGGTATGTTCTTCCTGCGGTATGACCTATCAAGAGGAAAACACGGTTAAGGAGATTGAGGATCAGCTGCTTTTAATTCAAACAAAAAAACTGCCTGAAAGCCTGACATATCAGCAGCTCATGGAGACAGAAAGAATTTTGAAACGCAACTATTTTGACTTCTCCTGAGTCATGTTTCAGTATTCTTTTGTTGTAATTTTACACTTGAACTGTATAATAGAACAACAAAAGACAGACACCAGGAGGGGAAACCCATGAAATCCTTTTATCACTATTTATTGAAATACAGACACCCTAAGCCGAAGGACAGCATCAGTGAATTTGCCAATCAGGCGTATGAGGATCACAGCTTTCCAAAAACATCAACCGATTATCATGAAATCAGTTCATATTTGGAGCTGAATGCTGATTACCTTCACACGATGGCGACGTTTGATGAAGCTTGGGATCAATACGAGTCTGAAGTGCACGGCAGATAATAGCTGTTTCATCCGCAGATCACTGCGGATTTTTTTATGTCCCCCATACCATAATTGGATATTTCCTTTGGTTTTCATGCCCATGCGAATTGGCT
>NZ_JAVAXX010000092.1:0-20667 GCF_042709275.1 Bacillus sp. LR_5
ACAGGAGGTGACGTTTACAAGAGAATTAGTTTATGGTGTATGGAGAAGCGTTTCTTTCTCCTCATCCGTCCAGCTGACAGCCTTGCCGCTTTCCTTTGAGACTTGGACCATCACAACTGCTCCAGTAAAGCAGGGCTCGCCATTGCGGTTCTCTCCAAGATAATGCAAGGTAAGGGATGAGCTGCCGACGGCACTTGTTTTCACATAGATGCGCAGCTCTTCATAAGGCATGACTTGGCGCAAATAATCGCATTGCTGGCTTGCCACGACTGTCATGGTCTGTTTGTTTTCATTCATCATATTCAGCTTTTTAAAATAAGAAATCCGCACCTCCTCAAAGTATATGAAAGGGACTACATTATTCATATGGCCAAACATGTCCGTCTCGGAAAAACGCACGGATACTTCATTAAAAAAAGAAAAGGACTCTTTCCATTCTTGAAACGGCTCATCAATATAAGCGGGAAGCTTCATCTTTATTCATCTCCTTATTGTTAAAAAAACCTCTCCCATGCGGAAGAGGTTGTTTCTTCTTATACTCTGTCGCTTCCGAAGAAATTGCGGAACGCTTGTAAGTTTGTATCTCTGTTTAAGGCTGCAATGGAAGTAGTGAGCGGGATGCCTTTCGGACAGGATTGAACGCAGTTTTGCGAGTTGCCGCAATCTGCAAGGCCGCCTTCATCCATCAGTGCTTCTAATCGGTCAGATTTATTCATGGCGCCTGTCGGATGTGCGTTAAACAGGCGGACCTGAGACATCGGTGCCGGCCCCATGAACTTCGATTTGCTGTTCACATTCGGGCAGGCCTCGAGGCAGACGCCGCACGTCATGCATTTTGATAATTCATATGCCCATTGACGGCGTTTTTCCGGCATTCTCGGTCCCGGTCCTAAATCGTACGTGCCGTCAATCGGTATCCACGCTTTTACCTTTTTCAATGAATCAAACATTCTGCTCCGGTCAACCTGCAAATCACGCACGACTGGGAATGTTTTCATTGGTTTTAAGCGGATCGGCTGTTCAAGCTGATCGATAAGTGCCGTACAAGACTGGCGAGGCTTTCCGTTTATGACCATTGAACATGCGCCGCATACTTCTTCAAGACAGTTCATATCCCATGTGACAGGGGTTGTCTTTTCACCTTTCACGTTAACCGGATTCCGGCGAATTTCCATCAGGGCGGAAATGACGTTCAGGTTCGGGCGGTATGGAACCTCAAATTCTTCATCGTAAGGCGTGCTGTCAGCTGTATCTTGACGTGTGATAATAAATCGTATGGTTTTTTGTTCACTCATGATTATTTCGCCACCTTCTTCTTCGAGTAATCCCGCTTCCGAGGCGTTATCAGTGATACATCGACATCCTGATACTCAAATTCCGGCGCTTCATACGGGCTTACATGTTTAGCCATTGTTGTTTTGAGCCATTCATCATCATTACGTTCAGGATAATCCGGTTTATAATGGGCGCCCCGGCTTTCATTGCGGTTGTATGCGCCAAGGGTAATCACCCTTGCAAGCTGAAGCATGTTCGAGAACTGGCGTGTGAACATTGCCCCCTGGTTGCTCCATTTTGTTGTGTCATTGATGTTGATCTTTTTAAATCGCTCCATTAATTCCTGAATTTTGTCATCCGTTTTCAAAAGCTTGTCGTTATGGCGGACAACTGTGACGTTCGCCGTCATCCACTCACCAAGCTCTTTGTGAAGAACATAGGCATTTTCGGTTCCGTCCATACTCATAATCTCAGCCCATTTTTCTTCTTCTTTTTTAACGTGAGCGTCAAATAAAGATGAGGACATGTCTTCTGCTGAAGATTCTAAGCCGTTTACATATTTCACCGCATTCGGTCCGGCCACCATTCCTCCGTAAATCGCGGAGAGCAGAGAGTTTGCCCCCAAGCGGTTGCCGCCGTGCATAGAGTAATCACATTCCCCGGCTGCAAACAGTCCCGGGATGTTTGTCATTTGATCGTAATCCACCCATAAACCGCCCATTGAATAATGGACCGCCGGGAAGATTTTCATCGGAAGCTTCCGCGGGTCGTCTCCCATGAATTTCTCATAAATCTCAATGATGCCGCCAAGCTTGATATCAAGCTCTTTCGGATCTTTATGAGACAGATCGAGATACACCATGTTTTCGCCGTTAATGCCGAGCTTCTGGTTGACGCATACATCAAATATTTCGCGTGTCGCAATATCACGCGGCACCAGGTTTCCATAAGCCGGATATTTTTCCTCTAAGAAATACCACGGCTTACCGTCTTTATATGTCCACACGCGACCGCCTTCACCGCGCGCTGATTCACTCATCAGTCTTAGTTTGTCATCGCCCGGTATGGCTGTCGGGTGGATTTGAATGAATTCTCCGTTTGCATAATACGCTCCCTGCTGATAAACGATCGACGCAGCAGACCCTGTATTAATCATGGAGTTAGTCGATTTCCCAAAAATGATTCCCGGTCCGCCCGTCGCCATGATGACAGCGTCTGAACGGAAGGATTCAATTTGCATGTTTGTCAGGTTTTGCGCAACAATTCCGCGGCAGGTTCTGTCATCATCTAATACAGCGCCAAGGAATTCCCAGCCTTCGTATTTTGTAACCAGACCCGCAACTTCGTATCTGCGCACTTGCTCGTCCAGTGCGTAAAGCAGCTGCTGTCCCGTCGTCGCACCCGCATAAGCTGTTCTGTGGTGCTGTGTACCCCCGAATCGGCGGAAATCAAGCAGCCCTTCAGGCGTCCGGTTAAACATGACGCCCATCCGGTCTAATAAGTGGATGATAGAAGGCGCCGCTTCACACATCGCTTTAACCGGCGGCTGGTTTGCAAGAAAGTCTCCTCCGTATACAGTGTCATCAAAATGTTCCCACGGAGAGTCACCTTCCCCTTTTGTATTGACCGCTCCGTTTATGCCGCCTTGCGCACAAACCGAATGAGAACGTTTGACAGGAACGATGGAAAACAGCTTAACCGCCATTCCTGATTCCGCTGCTTTAATTGTCGCCATGAGGCCGGCAAGACCCCCGCCGACTACGATAATGCTTGATTGACTCATGATAGCCCCTCTCCCTCTAGTAATCTAGTACTCTTAAACAAATGCAAAAATCGCTTTTAAGCCTACGTAAGACAGTGCAACAAAAATAATCAGCGTAACGTAAGTCGAAATTCTTTGAGAACGAGGCGTTACCGTGATGCCCCATGTAACAGCGAAAGACCATAAACCGTTCGAGAAGTGGAAAATTGTTGATAAAACACCGACAATGTAAAAGCCAAGCATAGCCGGAGAGCTCAAAATATTCGCCATCATGTCGAAATTGACCTCAGCGCCCATTTGTGCGGCAATACGGGTTTCCCACACGTGCCAGCTCACGAAAATGAGGGTGATGATACCGGTTACACGCTGCAGGACGAAGAGCCAGTTTCTCATATAGCTGTATTGACCTGCGTTATTTTTTGCAGTAAACGCTATGTACACACCATAAACTGCATGATAAATTAATGGTAAGAAGATAATAAAAATTTCCAAGGCATACCTGAAAGGCAGACTATCCATAAAATGAGCAGCACTATTGAATGCTTCAGCGCCCCTTGCGGCAAACTGGTTGACGACTAAATGCTGAATGAGAAAGATGCCGACCGGTATGACGCCAAGCAAGGAATGCAATCTTCGAAAATAAAACTCTCTGTTCCCAGACATTACTTTACCCCCTGTTTGATAAGTGCGAAATGTGCTAAATCTCTTCCCCCACTTCTTTCAATTGTAAGCACTTTATTAAGATTTATTGACAATTTCATTTTACTCCTCCCTCAAAAGGGCGTCAAGAAAACGCGTACATAAATTATAATTTTCCGAATTGAATAGTTGATTTAAAAATTTTATTTTATCAATATATGTTTCTGTTTAATTTTTCATAAGAATTATAGGATCATTCTGTAATCCTCCCCCCTGTTTGGGCTATAATATACCAAGGAGAGAGGGGAGACAGATATGAAGTCTAAATTTGAAGCATCTATTGACAACCTAAAAGAAATTGAAATGAATGCCTATGCCTACGAACTAATACGAGAGATCGTTCTCCCAGATATGCTTGGCCAAGATTACTCTTCCATGATGTATTGGGCTGGGAAACATCTCGCCCGTAAGTTTCCTCTTGAATCATGGGAGGAATTTCCGGCCTTCTTTGAAGAAGCGGGCTGGGGAACCCTCACCAACGTAAGCGCTAAAAAACAGGAGCTTGAATTTGAACTTGAAGGGCCGATCGTTTCCAACCGGCTTAAACATCAGAAAGAACCATGCTTTCAGCTGGAGGCTGGTTTTATTGCTGAACAAATTCAATTGATGAATGACCAGATTGCCGAATCATATGAACAAGTGAAAAAGAGAGCCGATAAGGTGGTTCTGACTGTGAAATGGGATATGAAAGACCCAGTGTAATCAAAAAGGCGGTGACTATATAGTCCCGCCTTTTTGATTGTCATTACACAGCTGAAGGGTGTTTTGAAAGCTCAAATGCATCGTGCAGCGCTTCAACTGCTTTCACCATGTCATTTTCACTTACGACTGTTGATACTTTGATTTCAGATGTGCTGACCATTTTGATTAAAATGTTTTTTTCCGCCAGTACAGCAAACATTTCAGCTGCTACACCAGGATTTGAGGCCATGCCGGATCCAACAATGGATACTTTAGCCAATTTGCTTTCTGTCTCGATTTTCTCGAATTCAAGCGCGTCTTTATACTCTTCAAGCACCGCAACGGTTTGGTCTGCGTCTTCTGTTTTAACTGAGAAGGAAATTCCGGTCTGATGGTCTCCGGCCTGCGTTTGGATAATGATATCGACGTTAATGTTTCTTTTGGCAAGTGTTGTAAAGATAGTAGACAGGGTTGTCAGGCCGCTAGTCAGACCGTAAATGGTTACTCTTGTGATTTGATCTTCGAACGCAATGCCTCTGACAATTAAATTTTGCTCCATGGATGATTCCTCCTCAATTAATGTTCCCGCTTCTGTTTCTGTACTTGAACGCACTTCTAACGGCACTTGGTAATTTTTCGCGAATTCAACGGCTCTCGGATGAAGAACGCCGGCGCCCAAATTGGCAAGCTCAAGCATTTCATCGTATGAGATGCCGGCAAGTTTTCTCGCTGATTTCACATAGCGCGGATCGGTTGTAAACACTCCGGGCACGTCCGTGTATATGTCACATTTATCCGCTTTTAATGCGGCAGCCAAAGCGACTGCTGTTGTGTCTGAACCGCCCCGGCCCAATGTCGTGATTTCGCAATCCTCTGCCATGCCTTGGAATCCTGCCACAATGACAATCTTTCCTTGCTCAAGCTGGTCTGCTAAAACCGAAGTGTCGATATCTGTAATTCTGGCGTTTCCGTGAACGGCTTCCGTGCGGATTCCCGCCTGCCAGCCAGTATAGGACACAGCGTCATAGCCTTTTTCCTGCAGCGCCATTGAAAGCAGGGAAATGGTGACCTGCTCGCCCGTCGCCAGCAGCATATCCATTTCGCGTTTGCTCGGCTGGTCAGAAATTGCTTTTGCAAGGCCGACCAATTCGTCAGTGGATTTTCCCATAGCTGAAACGACAACAACGACTTGATGGCCCTTCTGCTTTTCTGAAATCGCGCGGTTTGCCGCATTTTGAATTTTTTCGACTGAGCCGACGGAAGTACCTCCGAATTTTTGTACAATAAGACCCATGTATTACCACCCTTTACATTTTGGTTCGTGCGGGTGAGGAGAAAGAGCGCTTTGTCCACAATAAAAAAAGCAATGAGAGGAATGCTCTCATTGCTTATCAATTAATCATCATAAATGATTATGAACAACGAGATAGCCCTCCAAGAAAATGATTTCTTGACAGCCCTACATTTATTCAATGCACGGCCAGCAAATAATACCGATGGGGTTTTATTTGCTTCGGCGACGCTCCCCTTTCAGCCTTTTTCACAGAATCCATCTTTCTCCAAAGGCTTACTCTTGAAGTTCGCACCTCTATCTTCACCATATAACACGATCTAACTATGAAATTAGTTCACATTTTATCAGATCTTTTTTAAAAGGACAACATTATTTTTGCAATTTGTCGTAAAGCAGCTGAGCAGCCGCTGCGGGAACACCCGCTTTTTGGATGTCCTCAAGGCTTGCTTCCTTCATTTTTTTAACCGAACCGAAATGCTTTAACAGCATTTTCTTTCTTTTCTCTCCGATACCCGGGATGTCGTCCAATACGGATTGAAACGCGCTTTTTCCGCGGATTTGCCTGTGAAAACTGATCGCAAAACGGTGCACCTCGTCCTGAATGCGCTGCAGGAGATAAAATTCCTGACTGTTTCGTTCCAGATACACCGTCTCCAGCGGATCTCCGATTAATAAATTTGAAGTTCTGTGTTTTTCGTCTTTGGCTAAACCGGCGATCGGGATATCCAAGCCGAGTTCATTTTCAATGACATCCCTTGCAGCGTTGATCTGCCCTTTTCCTCCGTCAATGATGATCAGATCAGGCAGCGGCAGATTTTCGCGAAGCACTCTCGTATAGCGCCTCCTAACAACCTCTCTCATTGAGCCGTAATCATCCGGTCCCGTAACGGTTTTGATTTTATATTTGCGGTATTCCTTTTTGTTCGGTTTGCCGTCGATAAACACGATCATCGCGGAAACCGGGTTTGTCCCCTGTATGTTTGAGTTATCAAACGCTTCAATTCTGTGCGGGGTATAAATATTCAATGCTTCACCCAGTTTATGGACAGCCCCGATTGAGCGCTCCTCGTCCCGTTCGATTAAGGAGAATTTTTCTTTCAGCGCGATTTTCGCGTTTTTATGGGCCAGCATAAGCAGTTCTTTTTTCGAGCCTTTTTTCGGCTGGTGGACGTTTGTTTCCAGCAGCTGCTCAATCATGGATTGATCAACGCTGTCCGGAACTAAAATTTCCTTTGGAAGAAAGTGGTTGTTTTTTGAATAGAACTGCCCGATGAACGTAAGAAACTCTTCATCTGCTTCCTGATAGAGCGGAAACATGCTGACATCGCGCTCAATGAGCTTTCCTTGGCGGATAAAAAAGACCTGTACGCACATCCAGCCCTTATCATATGCGTACGCGAATACGTCACGGTCGACTAGATCGTTCATCGTCATTTTTTGTTTTTCCATCGTTGATTCAATATGGGCGATTTGGTCACGAAGCTCTTTTGCCCGTTCAAACTCAAGATTCTCAGCAGCCTCATGCATTTTCTCTTCAAGCTCTTTTTTGACCTCATTATAGCCGCCCTTTAAGAAACGGGTAATGCTCTCAACCAGTTCTCTGTTCGTCTCTTCGGAAATATCCTTTACGCACGGAGCGAGACATTGGCCCAGATGATAGTAGAGGCACACTCTGTCCGGCAGCTTGGAGCATTTTCTGAGAGGGTACAGACGGTCGAGCAGTTTTTTTGTTTCCCTTGCGGCCTGTACATTCGGGTACGGCCCGAAATAGCGCCCTTTGTCTTTTTTGACATTGCGGGTGACAATCAGCCTTGGGTGGCGTTCATGGGTGAGTTTTATGAAAGGATAGGTTTTGTCGTCTTTCAGCATGACGTTGTATTTCGGATCATGCTTTTTGATCAAGTTCATTTCTAAAATAAGCGCTTCAAGATTGGAGGACGTCACGATATATTCAAAATCCTCGATTTCCGTCACAAGCCTTTGTGTTTTCGCATCGTGAGAACCGGTGAAGTAGGAGCGCACTCTGTTTTTCAGCACTTTTGCTTTTCCTACGTAGATCACAGTCTGCTGCCGGTCCTTCATGAGATAACACCCGGGCTGATCGGGAAGGAGGGCGAGTTTTTCTTTCAGTTGTTTGTTCATATATTACCCTTCCTTATGTTTAATCCTTTGTTTCCAGTTTAACACGAACGTTTGTTTTTCTCTATGCTTCACGATTGGCGAATAAAAAAAGCGATCCCTCAATCGGAATCGCTCTGGCATGTAAGCAGCCGAGAATTAAAGATGTTTGTTTACAAGCTCTTGCAGCGCTTCTTTCGGTTTGAAGCCGACAGAAGTTTCAACTACTTCTCCGTCTTTTAACACAAGAAGTGTCGGGATGCTCATAACGCCGTATTTTCCGGCTGTTTCTTGGTTTTCGTCCACGTCGATTTTTACGATTTTCAGTTTGTCTCCCATTTCTTGATCTAGTTCTTCAAGAACAGGTGCAATCATTTTACAAGGTCCGCACCAAGGAGCCCAGAAGTCAGCCAGTACGACGCCTTCGCTTGTTTCAGCTGAGAAAGATTGATCAGTTGCTTTTACGATAGCCATTATTGAATTCCTCCAATTGTGAAATGATGATTTTTAGTATAGCATCTCCCATTCGTTCACGCTATTTTAATGCTTACAAATTATTTTTTCCTGATCACAATCGGTTTACTCATGTTTATCTGGATTGAATGGGTTATGTCACTTTGCATTAAAACACGAATCTGATAATGGCCCCAATGACTACAATCGCCCCGATGATCATTAGAATGGTACGAAGCATAGAATAACATCTCCTCTTCACTGTCATGTACCTTTACCATGCCCTGGCGGAGCTGTTTTAAAACATGAAAAAGAGCGCCGGCATGAAGCTCCGGCGCTCTCACGCGATTAAGAATCAGCACGCAGCGTGAGTAAGACGACTGACATTGGCGGGAGTTTTACTTTCAGTTTGTTTTTGTTGAGCGTGTATTGGCTGAAAGATTCCGGTTTGACGTGATGAGGATCGTCAAACGTGTTATGCGCATTCATTTTGTCAGCCGTCAGAATGACTCCGGAATGGTCCGCTGTCTTGTGAATGCCTCTCAACTCGATCTCAGCCTCCGCTTTGTTTTGGTGATCAATGTTGCAGATCGTGATATTGATATCGCCTTCTGCATGTTTCGAGGCTGAAATACTGATTTGCGGCAGCGTTTCACCCTTCCATTCATAGTCAGCAGACGTTGTTTCAGTGTTTAAAAGAGAAGCGTCCTGGTGTACCTTAAACATATCAAATACATGGTACGTCGGTGTCAAAAGCATCCGCTCTCCCTCAGTCAAAATCATCGCTTGAAGAACGTTTACTGTTTGGGCGATGTTGGTCATTTGCACTCGGCGGCAATGCTGATGGAAAATGTGGAAATGAGAAGCCGCCACCAGTGCATCACGAATGGTGTTTTGCTGATACAGGAAACCAGGGTTCGTGCCTGGCTCAGGATCAAACCACGTGCCCCATTCATCAATAATCAGCCCGACCCGCTGCTCCGGATCGTACCGGTCCATAATCGTGCCGTGTTTTTGAATCAATTCATCGATGTATTTGGCTTTTTTCATCGTAATGAACCATTCGTCCTCCGTGAATTCTGTGGCTGATCCTTTGCCTTTCCAGAAATCACCCGGAATCGTGTAATAATGAAGACTCAATCCGTCCATCAGGCCAGCGGCTTTTTTCATGAGCACGTCCGTCCAATGAAAATCGTCCACATTTGCGCCGCCTGCAATTTTGTATAGTTCATTCCCGCTGTAATTGCGGACATAGGTTTGAAAACGCCGGTATAGATCTGCGTAGTATTCAGGATGCATGTTGCCGCCGCAGCCCCAGTTTTCATTGCCTACGCCGAAATATTTCAGCTTCCAAGGCTCCTCTCTTCCGTTTTGTTTTCTCCAGTCTGACATCGGCGTGCCTTCTTCAAACGTCATATACTCGATCCATTCCGCCATTTCCTGAACCGTTCCGCTTCCGACATTGCCGCAAATATAAGGCTCGCATTCAAGCAGCTCGCAAAGCATCATAAATTCATGCGTTCCGAATTCATTTGATTCAATTGTACCGCCCCAGTGCGTGTTAAGCATCGTCTTACGGTCACCGACACCGTTTGCCCAATGGTATTCGTCTGCAAAACACCCGCCCGGCCACCTGAGGACAGGAATATTCAGCTGTTTGAGCGCTTCCAGCACATCCTTTCGTATTCCGTTTATGTTGGGAATGTTCGAGTCCGTTCCGACCCAAATGCCCTCATAAATCCCTCTTCCTAAATGTTCCGCAAAATGACCGTATATATTTTTGTTAATGGTTCCTTTTACAATATCTGTTTGGATCACTGCTTGATGTTCAGACATGCATGATCATTCCTTTCATACGAATATGAAAAGCACCACAGTCAAATATGTGATCTGTCTTTTGCCTGAGGAGTCAGCATGAATGTAAGCGCTTTTAAAGTAACCATATTATATATGTTCGTACATGTCAACGACATTTTTTCTAAAATTTATATTTGTACGTATGTATTCAAATATATAAAAACCCCGAACTTCAGCAGTCCGGGGTTTTCTTTACGAGTGTATATTTAATTGCTTGAATTCCTCAGTTAATAACGGGACAACTTCAAATAAATCGCCTATGATGCCGTAATCCGCTATTTTAAAGATATCCGCTTCAGGGTCTTTATTGATGGCGACTATCACCTTGCTGTTTGACATGCCGGCCAAATGCTGGATGGCGCCGGAAATGCCGCAGGCAATGTACAAATCCGGGGTAACGACTTTCCCGGTCTGCCCGATTTGGAGAGCGTAATCGCAATAATCAGCGTCACACGCCCCGCGAGATGCCCCGACTGCGGCCCCCAGCACCTCGGCAAGCTCTTGCAGCGGCTGAAATCCTTCCTTGCTTTTGACTCCGCGGCCGCCTGCAACGATAATTTTGGCTTCGGAGAGATCAACGCCGTCCGCTGTTTTTTTCACGACCTCTTGAATAACGGTGCGGAGGTCAGTAAGAGAAACATCAACGCTTTCGATATTCCCCGACCTGCTGGCGTCTTTTTCTGAAGCTTGAATATTATTAGGGCGAATCGTTGCAAAAATCAGCGGATCGGTTGAAATGACGCGTTCAAATGCTTTCCCCGAGTAAATCGGCCGCGTGAACACGACATTCTCTCCGGTAACGCTTACATCTGTAGCATCTGAAATTAAGCCTGTTTGCAGCCGGGCCGCGAGCTTCGGTGAAAGGTCTTTGCCCATGGCCGTGTGCCCGCATATGACTGAATCGGGTTTTTCTTGGTCAATAATGGCCCTCATGACCTGGCTGTATCCGTCTGCCGTGTATGCTTTCAGCTTCGGATCCTCAGCTGTGAGAACTTTATCGGCTCCGTAATGGATAAGCTCTTGTGCAAGGCTTTGTACATTTTCTCCGATGAGAACACCGATGACTTCTCCATCGCCTGAAATGGTTCTTCCTGCAGCTAATGCTTCAAAGGTGACATTCCGCAATTCTCCATCGCGAATTTCTCCGAGTACGATCACTTTTTTTCCCATTCTAACATCCCCCTGTTTCTTTGAATGTCCAAGCTTTAAATGACTTTAGCTTCGCTGCGGAGCAATGAGACGAGCTCTTTTGCCTGTTCGGCAGGCTCACCTTGGAGAAGCTTCCCGGCTTCTTTTTTCGGCGGCAGAAAACGTTCAATGGTTTTCATCTTAGGTTCGGCATCCTCTTCGTCCAGATCAAGATCATCAAGTTCTAGTTCTTCAAGCGGTTTTTTCTTGGCCTTCATAATTCCCGGAAGCGATGGATAGCGCGGTTCGTTTAAGCCCTGCTGAGCTGTGACAAGCAATGGGAGTGTCGTTTTGATTTTTTCAACATCCCCTTCGACGTCCCTTTCTGCTTCTGCATCAGTGCCGCTGATTTCGAGTTTGGTGATCGTTGTGATGCACGGAATGTCCAGTAGCTCGGCAAGCCGAGGCGCTACTTGTCCTGAACCCCCGTCAATGGCAACATTTCCGCCGAGAATCAAATCAAACTCCTGATCCTTCATATAGTGGTATAAAACTTGAGAAATGGAATATTGGTCGGGCTCTTCGAGATCATCTTCTATGTTGATTAAAACGGCTTGGTCACATCCCATGGCAAGCGCAGTGCGCAGTTCCTTCTCCGCTTCTTCGCCGCCGACAGTGACGGCGGTGATCGTGCCGCCGTGCTTTTCCTTTAGCTGGATGGCTTCTTCTATCGCGTACTCATCGTATGGATTAATGATCCATTCCGCTCCGTCATCCTGAATCTTTCCTGCTTCAATGACGATTTTTTCTTCTGTGTCAAACGTCCGTTTCATCAGTACAAATAGATTCATGATCATATCCCCTTTTATTCGCCTTTGAACTGAGGCTTTCTTTTTTCGAGAAATGCCTGGATGCCTTCTTTGGCGTCCTCTGACTCAAATGCTTCTCCAAACCGTTTTGCTTCAAGCTTTAAGCTGCCTTCATAGGAATACACCTTATTGGAATAAAGAAGCTCAAGCAGAGATGCCAGCGTTTGCGGGCTTTTTTCTGCAAACTTAGCGGCAAGTGCTTTTGCTTTTTCAAGCACTTCTGCTTCATCTTTTGCTCCAATTGACACAAGTCCGAGATCAAGCGCTTCTTTTCCGGATATCGGTTCTCCTGATCCGATGAGCTCTAGTGCTTTGGCTGTACCGACATATCTCGGAAGACGCTGTGTTCCCGCAAAACCCGGTATAATACCGAGGTTAAGTTCCGGAAGCCCCAGCTTGGCGTCTTCTGCCGCAATTCTGATATGACAAGCCATCGCAAGCTCCAGCCCGCCTCCAAGAGCAGCACCGTGAATCGCCGCGATAATCGGTTTTGGGAAGCCTTCAATTCTTTCCATCAGCTGCTGGCCGCGCTCAGCCAGCAGTGAGGAATCTTCATTGCCTTTAAGCGATGTAAATTCTTTAATATCAGCCCCGGCTGAGAAAAATCTTCCCTCACCGTGAATGATAATGCTTCGTACGCCTGCATCTGTCTCACATTGATCAAGACAGGAGGACAGCTCTTCTAATATCCGGGTGGAAAGCGCATTTGCCGGCGGATTGTGAATCGTCAAGACTGCCACAAATTGATCAACCGCAAGTGAAATTGCATTCATAGGACAGACCCCCTTTACTTATTGTGAATTCCGGACACCAACAATTCTAAAACGCTGTCTGATAAGGCAGCGAGATCGTACTTTTGGTCATTCATAACCCAAGTTGTCACGGTTTCGTCAATCGTTCCAAAAATCATCTGCCGGGCGAGGCGGACATCGAGGCCTTCTTTTAATTCGCCTGATTGTATGCCTTCCATCAAAATACTATCCAAAATATTTAAGTAGCCTTTTAATATTTCATTGATTTTCTGGCGCAGCTCCAAGTTTGACTGGCGGAGCTCAAGCTGAGTGACAATCGCGAGATTATGATCATCCGCTAAAAGGGAAAAATGCTTTGAAATCACAAGCGCCAGTTTCTCTTTCGCTGTTGTCTTTTCTTTTATGTCCTCTTCCATCCGCTCAATAAATTGGCCCATTTTTTCTTTGAAAAGAGAAATTAAAATGTCTTCTTTGTTTTTGAAATAGAGGTAGATGGTGCCGTCCGCCACTCCGGCTTGTTTGGCAATTTTGGATACCTGTGACTGGTGGTAGCCGTTTTCCGCAATGACTTCTACTGCTGCATCAATAATCTGCATATACTTTGGCCGTTTTTGCTTCAATGTTCATCGTTCCTTCCTATAGAAATGAATGACTATTCATTCATAATTTCATGATAAAAAGGATTTTCGGCTTTGTCAAGTTTATTCGCAGGTATTCTCTTTTTCTTATGTCATTTGTCATTTGTCATTTGTTATTTGACATGATGATTTTCGGCTTCTTCAAGTAAACGCCTTCTTAAAATTTTTCCGACTGCCGTTTTCGGCAGCTCTTTTCTGAACTCATAGGCTTTCGGCACCTTGTAGGGAGCGAGGCGGGATCTCGCGAAAGTGTCCAGTTCTTCTGCATCAGCTTTTGCGCCTTTCTTTAACACGACAAATGCTTTTACTGTTTCTCCTCTATAGGAATCAGGCACACCGGCAACCACAATTTCCTGGATGGCTTCATGTTCATAAAGCGCTTCTTCTACTTCACGCGGGTAAATATTGTAGCCGCCGGCAATGATGATGTCCTTCTTCCTGTCGGCAATATAGAAAAAGCCCTCTTCATCCATATAGCCCATGTCTCCGGTGAACAGCCAGCCGTCTCTCAGTACAGCGGCAGTTTCCTCCGGTTTGTTCCAATATCCTTTCATGACTTGCGGACCTTTTACAATGATTTCTCCATGCTCATATGGAGCAGCATGCTTACCCGTCTCTTCCGAATAGATCGCGGCGTCAGTACTCGGCCAAGGACAGCCAATACTGCCTGGCTTGTTTTTCCCCCAGATAAAATTGGCATGTGTCACTGGGGATGCCTCAGACAAGCCGTAGCCTTCCACAAGCTTTCCGCCAGTCACCTTTTCAAATTTCTGCTTTACCTCCACAGGCAGTGCGGCTGATCCGCTAAGACAGCTTTTAATGGATGACAGATCATAATGCTGCAATTCGGGGTGATGCAAAAGGCCAATGTAAATTGTCGGTGCGCCCGGAAAGAGCGTCGGTTTTTGTTTGTCGATGATTTTGAGCGTTTCGAGCGGATCAAACTTAGGAAGAAGAATCATTTCGAAGCCTAGTTTAATCGAATAATTCATCACTGCCGTCAGTCCGTAGACATGAAAAAACGGGACGATGCCAAGCACTTTTTCAGCCCCTTCCTTCACATCGTACATCCAAGCGGAGCACATTTCAGTATTGGCCAAAATATTTTGGTGCGTGAGCATGACTCCTTTTGGAGCCCCCGTTGTTCCTCCGGTATATTGGAGGACAGCTATATCATGTTCAGGATCGATCTTCGGGATTGTCAGGAGCTCAGTTTTTTCCTCCTTCATGCTGGAAGCGAACATGTGAATGTGATCTTTTCTGTCAAAGTCGATGTGCACTTTTTGTTTTTGCGTCAGCGGGTAAAGAATATTCTTCGGAAAAGGCAAATAATCTTTTACGCTGGTGATCAAAATCTGATCTACAATTGATAACGTTTTCATTTTTATTGCCTTTGGGAAAAGCAAATCTAAGGTGATGATCACGCTTGCCTCAGCATCTCTCAGCTGGTATTCAAGCTCGTGCTCGGTATAGAGCGGATTCGTCTGCACCACGATGCCACCGGCAAACAAAACGCCATAATAAGAAATCACTGCTTGCGGGCAATTGGGCAGCATGACAGCCACTCTGTCTCCTTTTTGCAGGCCGTTGCCCTGCAAAAAAGCTGCGAGTTTAAGAGCATCCGTCAGAATGTCATGAAAGGTGAGTTTTTTTCCATAAAAAGATATTGCGGTTTTGTCAGGGAATCGTGCGGCGGAGTCTGTCAGGATGGATTGCAGGGTTTTGTTCGGCAATGGAAGCTCATGCGGGATATCGTCGGGATACTCGGCAAGCCACGGCTTTTGAGACTGCATAAAACCTCCCCTTTCGGTTTTAGAGTTCCACCCTATCATTATAGCAGATGGACGGCAAAAAAAAGAAAAAGAAAGGTAAATCTTTCTTTTTCTCATAATACGAACAGATATATAAGACCAATTAACAAAAAGATTCCCGCCGCGGCGAGCAGTACTTTTGCAAGCTTTTCCATCTATTCTCCGTCCCCTTATATTCCGGCTGCCACCACAAATGAAAGCCCGACAGAAATGACAAATGAAATAAAGCCGACAGCCCGGTTATCATTTTCGATTTCCTTATCAATTTTAAACCGCGGAGTCAAAAACTCAAAAATAAAGTAGCTTAGAAGAAGCATAACAAATCCGTAAACGCCCCAGCCGATCATTTGCAGCAGAGAATTGTGCTGGGAGATGGAATGCTGAAATACGTTTGCAATTCCTAAAATTTTTCCGCCGGTTGCCATTGCCACCGCAAGATTTCCTTTTTGAATCTCTTCCCAGTTTTTATAAGCCGTCACCAGCTCAAACACAGTCAAAAAGAGGACGAGGCAGAGAACCGCGACACTGTAATACGCCGCGATTTCCACAAGCTCGTTTTCCCAAAAATCACTCATGGCCATACTCCCTTTTATTTTAGTTCAACAACCGTAACGCCTGATCCTCCCTCACCTGCTTCACCGAAACGGGAGCTTTTGACGCTGCGGTGGTTTTTCAGAAGATCCTGCACGCCTTTTCTTAAAGCGCCGGTTCCTTTTCCGTGGATGATTGACACTCTTGGATATCCGGCTAACACTGCATCGTCCAAGTATTTTTCAACACGGCTTAGGGCATTTTCATAGCGTTCGCCGCGAAGGTCAAGTTCAAGCGATACGTGATAATCCTTTCCCTTGACCGCCGTAATGATTTTTTCTTTTTTTGGTTCCGGAGCTGATTTGATAAACTCCAGGTCTTTTTCTTTTACTTTCATTTTTAATATGCCGATTTGAACATTCCACTCATTGCCGCCGGTTTTTTCAAGCAGTGTTCCTTTTTGCCCGAAGGTGAGGACTTTCACCTCATCACCTGGCTTGAAGTCACGTTTTTGCGTTTTCGTTTTTTCCGGTTTTTTGGACTTTTCAAAAGTAGGAACTGCGCCTTCTAACCGTTTCTTCGCGTTGATCAGTTCGTGATCCTTGAAGGATTTGTGTTCTTCTTTTATTGAGCGCAATTCATGAATAATGTCTTCGGCTTCTTTCATTGCCGCTTTTACTTTATCAGCCGCTTGCTGTTCAGCCTCCTCGAGCATTTTGTCTTTTTTGCTGTTGAGCTCGATGATTTGCTGCTGCAGCTCTTTATGCAGTTTTTCTGCTTCTTTTCTGATTGATTCTGTCTCAGAAAGCTCTTCTTCCGCACGTTTTTTGCTTTGTTCCAGCGACGCAATCATCGTATCGACTTCGTTATGCTCGGCCGTCATTTCTGACTTCGCCTGCCCGATGATATGGTCCGGGAGCCCAAGGCGTTTTGAAATTTCGAAGGCGTTGCTTCGTCCCGGCACACCAATTAAAAGTTTATAGGTCGGCGACAGCGTTTCGATGTCAAATTCCACACTGGCATTCATGACGCCTTCTCTGTTATAGCCGTACGCCTTCAATTCCGGATAATGCGTCGTGGCCAACACTCTTGCATGAGTGCGGTGCACGTCATCCAAGATGCTCATAGCGAGGGCCGCCCCTTCTTGCGGGTCTGTCCCTGCGCCCAGCTCATCGAAGAGCACTAGGCTGTTTTCATTGACCTGTTCTAAAATGCCGACAATGTTCACCATATGGGATGAGAACGTACTTAAGCTTTGCTCAATCGACTGTTCATCGCCGATATCAGCGAATACATGTTCAAATACCGCGGCTTCTGATCCTTCATCTGCCGGAATATGAAGACCGGATTGCGCCATCAAGGTTAACAGGCCTAACGTTTTAAGGGTGACTGTTTTCCCCCCGGTGTTTGGCCCTGTAATGACAATGGTTGAAAAGTCGCCGCCAAGCTCGATGTCATTGGCAACCACCTGATCAGGCGGAAGCAATGGATGGCGGGCTTTTTTCAAACGGACAAAGCCGTTGTCGTTCATGATCGGTTTTGTCGCTTTAACCGCTTTTGCGTATCTTGCTTTTGCAAAAATAAAGTCAAGCGTCTGCAGTACGTGCAAATCTTGAAAGAGCTCTTCTGTGTGCTCCGCCGTTTGCTCTGTCAGCACGCGCAAAATCCGTTCAATTTCTTGTTTTTCTTTCACTTTCGCCTGCTGAAGCGAGTTGTTCATATCTACAATTGCCTGTGGTTCAATGAACAGTGTCGCGCCTGAGGAAGAAGTGTCGTGCACAATTCCTCCGTAGCTTGATCTGTACTCTTGTTTGACTGGAATCACAAAGCGGTCATTCCGAATCGTAACGATCGTATCAGAAAGCATTTTTGAAGCGGAAGAGGAGCGCAGCATTGACTCTAACCGGTCTCTGATTCTCGATTCAAGTGTTCTGAGCTGTGTGCGGATTCCTCTCAATGTTTCCGACGCGTGATCAAGCACTTCTCCGTGATCATCAATGCAGGAATTAATGTCCCGCTCTAAATCGGACAGCGTGATAAGCTGTTCAGCATGCTGTTGGATCAGCGGAATGTCGACGCCATCTTCAGCCATTTGGCTGATAAAATGTTTCATTTGTTTAACTGCATAAAGCAGGCCTGAGATTTCAGTGAATTCTGAGGGACTGAGAACGCTGCCGATTTCCGCCCGTCTTAACGCTCCTCTGATATCAGTAAGGCCGCCAAATGGCGCCTGGCCTCTCAGCCTGATAATGGCAGAAGCTTCGTCTACTTCATCCAGCTGTTTTTTGATTTCGTCTATAGAAGCAGAAGGCTTAAGCTCGAGAAGCATTTCTTTTCCGAGCGATGAAGCGGCATGCTCAATAACCTGTTCTTTCACTTTATGAAATTCAAGAGCTGATAATACTTTTTGCTGCACGATTGTGTGAGCCTCCTTACTTAATCGTTGCGCTTCAGGAATGCCTCTACGTCTTCAAGTGACCGGGCATTCAGAACGTTTTTCGTTTCCGTCCATCCTTTGCGCGCGGCAGTAACGCCAGTTTTCATATCGTCTAACATCTCAATATTATGGGCATCGGTATTAATCACCAATGTAACCCCTTGTTCGTTTGCTTTGATTAAATGTTCTGTGCGCAGATCGAGACGCGCAGGGTTGGCGTTGAGTTCAAGCGCCGTATTTGTTTTCTTCGCAAGCTCAATCAGCTTATCAATATCAATTTCGTAACCGGCCCGTCTGCCGATCAGGCGTCCGGTCGGATGTGCGATAATGTCAACATGCTTGTTGGTCAGTGCCGTCTCAAGCCGTTTCATAATGACGTGTTCCGGCTGATTAAAGCTGGAATGAATCGATGCAATGACGATATCCATTTCCGCCAGCACGTCGTCATCATAATCAAGCGTGCCATCAGGCAGGATATCCATCTCGACACCTTTCAAAATACGGAAATTCTCAAATTCACCATTGAGCGCGTCAATTTCTTTTGCCTGCTGCTTGAGCCTTTCTGCAGTCAGCCCGTTGGCGACCTTTAAATATTGCGAGTGATCGGTGATTGCCATATATTGATAGCCTTTATTCATGCATGCTTCAGCCATCTCTCTGATCGAAAACGCACCATCGCTCCACGTTGAGTGCATGTGGAGATCTCCTTTGATTTGCCCGGGCTCTATCAGTTCAATGCTGTCGCTGTATGTTTCCACTTCTTGCCCGCTTTCACGGAGCTCTGGCGGAATCAGCGGCAGGCCGAAGTGCGCATAAAATTCACGTTCACTCGGGAATGTTTTGATGTCTCCGGTTTCAACTGTCTCGACGCCGTATTCACTGATCCGCTCGCCGCGTTCTTTCGCGATTTGGCGCATCTTAATATTGTGATCCTTTGATCCCGTAAAATGATGAAGTGTTGTCGGAAACTGCTCTTCCGTCACAAGACGGAAATCGACGCTCGTTTCATATTCAAAGGAAAGGATGACAGATACCTTCGTATCTCCGCTCGCGATCACGCTTTTGATATTTGGCAGAGCAAGAAGCTGCTCTCTTACTTCAGCCGGGTGATCTGTGGCAATGATATAATCCAGATCCTTCACCGTTTCCCGCGCTCTGCGGAGACTTCCGGCACGAGAAAATTTGATGATATCCGTAAATTGAGAAAGGTGCTCTTCAATGTCCCGGGCGATCCGAAGGGCGTAGCCGATCGGGAACCGTTCAGGCTGTTTTCCGGCTTCTCCGAGCGCCTGTAATATTTTTTCTTCTGATTTTTTGCCGAAGCCCGCAAGACCTTGTACCTTTTGCTGTTCACAGGCTTCCTTCAGGGATTCTGCATCATGTACGCCGAGCTCTTTATACAGCTTTGCGATTTTTTTGCCGCCAAGTCCTGGCAGCTTCAATAAAGGCACGAGCCCTTCCGGCACTTCTTTCTGCAGCGATTCGAGCGTGCTTGACTTTCCTTCATCTATATACTCTTTAATGACGCTGTACGTTCCTTTTCCAATTCCGGACAGCGACATCATATCGTCCATTTCTGATAAACTGCGGTCGTCCTGTTCCAGGGCTGCCGCTGCTTTTCGGAAGGCAGATACTTTAAACGGGTTGTCCCCTTTGAGTTCCATGTAGACTGCAATGGTTTCAAGCAGCCGGATAATGTCTTTTTTATGCATACAATAACCCCCAGACGTTCACATATGTTTCCATCATACTCGAAAAAAACTTCTCCGGACAAGAGAAGTTTTTTATGCCCCGTACTGTGTCCACAGCTCTTCTAAAAGCCCTGACAAATACGGTGTATGGTTAATGATCACATTTGCGAGAGACGATTGCCCCATCATTTGCTGCAAAGCATCTACCGGAAGCACGGATGCGACATACAGCAGCACAAATGTAAATAAATAGACTTCTAGAAAACCGAGAACAGCGCCCAGCACCTGGTTGATTTGTTTGATCACCGGAATGCCGGCGACAATACTCAGGAATGAGCCGATGATTCTCAGTAAGATTTTAGCGATGATAAATAAAACGATAAACGCAATCGCATTATAATAGGCTGCTTCCAAATTTCCCGTAAAAAAAGAAAGAGCCGGCTGTCCCGCTGAAAAGTCGGGTGCGGGAATCCACTTTAAATGCGGCGCCACATTTTTATAGAATAAAGCCGCAAAGGCGATCGATAAAATAAAGCTCGTTAAGCGGATAAACTGCAGGATAAAACCGCGTTTTAACCCCAGTAAAGTCCCCATCAGGAGCAAGATTAAGATGATGATATCTAGCATAGTTGTTCAATCCTTTTCTTTAAGCTGACGCTCCAGTTTCTCAT